>JAJRAE010000052.1 GCA_028682985.1 Methanobacterium sp. | reverse complement strand
TATCTGTACCTAGTTTTCCCTTTATTGATGGTAGCATTCCTGGCCAGGTACACATCAATAATACTGATATTCCCTATTTTCCTCTATTTAATTATTAATAAGGATGCCCTGAAGCATTTTAGAAAGATAATTATTGGAATTTTAGCCAGTTTGGCTTTATTCATTCCTTTTATAGCTTATTTCTACACAAAGCTGGGCAATATAACCCCACTTATTAACCTGATCACCTCCACCATCATGGGGGCTGGTGGTGCGGTGAATGATCTGGGCTATAACCCGGATAAACTCTATTTCCTGTTTAACCTGCTTAACTACATAAATATAGGGCCGTTACAGGGAGTTTACAGGGTAGTACAGAACCCCTCTCAGGGTTACCCCTCCATTTTAGCCTATATTGTGTTAACCATTGTTGTGGTTGGACTGGCCATCTACATTTACCAAATATTAAAGAATAAGGCTGTAAATATAGATAATAAAAGAAGAACATTGATACATGTTATAGTACTGCTAATTCTCTTCTCCCTGTCGGTTTGGAGCTTCTTCTCCTCATCCTATATAGTATGTGAGATTATTAGCTTAATAACACTTTATGCTGCTTATAGATTATTAAAGGGAGCTGGGAGAAATCTGGAGATGGATTTTCTCTTTCTATCCTGGTTTACCGCCTTTTTCATATTCCACAGTATAATACCGCTTAAGGTGGACCGTTATTTCATCACTATGTCGCCAGCTCTGGCTTACTTCCTGGTTCTGGGTTTAAGCGTGGTTTTAGAAAAATATAAATTTAAATTAAACTTCAAAAAATTTAAAGGGGAATATTTATATCTTATCATTTGTTTAGCTCTCCTTTTATCCACTTTGGCGGTGCATGTGGGTCACACACCCCGCCATGGTTATGGCTACCAGATACAGGCTGCTAGTGACTGGTTGGCAGAGTACGACCCAGACTATACAAATAAAGTGATATATTCAGACTATGACCCAGCCCTCTCCTGGAGTCTTAAAAAGGAGGTTAAATTCGCTGTTCCCCGTATTTATGTTGGCTCAGATTCTTTTGCCCAGTTTTTATTGGATAACCGGGCTGACTACTATATCGATGCTTTAACCGATCCTAAATGGAATATTCCCGGATTCCACATCATTAAAACCATGGGAGGCATCGCAATTTATCAGCGAGACTCTTAATAATAGAAGGAAGGTTTGATTGAAATGATTAAAGATGGGTTTGATTTAAATAAGGATGATTTATTATCTTTGATATCCTCTATTCGAAGGGATATAGGACATGAGGATATTAAACCAGATATATTGGATGTCATATTTAACCCGGAGAAATCTGAACTTCTTATCATCACATCAGACCGTCCTGAGAAGTCTCTGGTAATAGGTAAAGGAGGTTGGGTGGTTGGCCGACTTAAAGAAGAGCTAAAGGTGAATCAGATCCATGTGGAGGCCTACACGGATATCCTATTGCGCAGATACCGGATGGAACTGGCACTTAAAAAGCTGTGGCAATGTTTGAAAAACTACGATACTGAAACTGTTAAGCCGTTGAAAAATCTTTTAAATCTTCTTGAAATGAGGATACAACATCCTTACAAAGGGGAAGATGTTCTAAAAGAATTCTCTCCAGAGAAAGAATCAACAGCATCTCAAAATAGTTTCAAAGCAGTAGTGGCCTTATCTGGAGGTGTGGACAGTTCTTTTGCATTAATTATTGCCCGCATGGTGGGTTTCAATCCTCTGGCAGTTACAATTAATCCGGGAGATATAATACTGCCCAGATATTACCAGGAGAAGGTAGAAAACCTCACCCGCCAGTTGAGTATAGAACACCGCTATCTGGATGTGGATATGGCAAAGGAAATAGAGGGTGCGTTGGAGGGCCGTTATCATCCTTGCGGTCGATGTTCACGAATAATAGAAGAAACTGTTCTGGAATACACCAGGAATGAAGGAATACCCTTTATTATATTTGGAGATTTACTGGCAACCGGGGCACAATCACTGACATCAAAAGGGGAAGTTCTACGAATTAATCTGCCTGCCATGCTTTCAGCTACCAAGGGAGAAACAAAGGCATTGGCTGGCAAGTATGGGGTTACTTCCACTGGTGGATATGGTTGCCCTTTACTTGGTGAGGTTAAAAAGAAATATGGTTATATGAATCGTTATTCTGTTTCGAGGATCCTTAGAGAAACTAGGGCAGGAGTGTTGGAGCCTGGTGAGGCCCTAGAATTGATTATGAGTCTTTTCAAGAAATAAGAGTAAAATAGAATAATATCTTAATATGCAAATTCAAAGTATTTTATAGGGCTTAATTAGTTAACCTGAACCTCGAGGCATCATAATTAACTCTAATACCCCGTAAATAACCAGGAAGATTCCTACAAGCCATCCTAATAAATCAGGGTACACTATGATCAAGATACCAAATATTATGGCAACTATTCCAATTATTTCTTTGGTGGTTTGGTCTCTCATACTATAATATCTGTAAAAGTACATATATAAATATTGCGAAAAGAAGGCATGTTTAATGAAAATCAGGGCTAAATACTGTCCAAACTGCGGATCAAACAATATAAAATGGTTAAATCCCCAGATGTGGTCACTGTGGCACTGCTACCATTGTGGATACCAGGGAGCCATAGTGCTGGAGGATGAGGAATTAGCGGAAGAAGTGAGGAAGAGGTATGAAGATAGGGCAGGGGATTGAATGGACTTTATAAACTTTAAAATACATTATTAATTTTTAATTAAAGGAAAAGTATCAAAATTTCTTATTTTTAGATAAATAGTTATTTCAAGGTAAAATCCTGAGAAAATTCGTATCTTCACTCCCGGCTTCAAACTCCATATTCAATGCATCTCGCTTATCTGCCAAGATTTTCCATAAAGTATCGTCATCAGCGTGAATAATTAAAGTTTTATCTTCTATAATAATCTCACTAATTCCTTCATATTCTTTTTTGAGGCGGTTAATTAATTTATTGGTTAAATCGATTTCGTCCATAAGGATCATCATTTCATTTGTTTGACTCATGATCTGATTTAATTATATTCATTATAATTTGAAAATAAAAAATGATTAGAAAATTTTAGGAATAAAAAAAAGAAATTACATGGATTCGCCCTTAATAAATGTCATCAATAGAGAAATTGATTCTTTCACAACCTCCGGCGCCGGGCCTCCAGTAACCTTCCTGGTGCGGACGACCTCTTGCGGGTCCAAAGACTTCTTAACCAGTTCGCTATCAAGTTTGAGATATTCACCGGTAAATTCATAGGCCACCGCATCAATATACTCGGGGTTTATATCTGAGGGTTTCAAACCTTCTTCAATAGCCCGGGATACGGTACGTCCCACTATCTGATGAGCTGCCCTGAAGGGTAGTTTCTTCTCTTTTACTATGAGATCTGCCAGTTCAGTTGCCGTGGAGAAATTTGCCTCTGCCAGTTCCAGCCCCCTCTTTTTATTGAAAGTGGTGGTGGAGAGCATGTCTGCTGTAATGTTCAGGAGCATGTGGCTGTTATCAACTGCATTCCACATGTGTGGTGTGACTTCCTGCAGGTCCCGGTTATAACTCTGGGGAAGAGATTTAAGTATGGTTAATATGGACACCAGTTCACCGTATACTCCGGCTGTTTTAGCCCGGGCAATCTCTGCAACATCAGGATTCTTTTTTTGAGGCATGATGGAGGATGTGGAGGAATATTCAGCTCCGATCTCCACCAGTCTAAACTCATAGGTGCTCCAGATAATGAGTTCCTCAAATATGCGGGATAGGGTGGTGCACATTATGGATAACGCGGATACGGTTTCTGACATGAAATCCCGACTGCTTACCCCGTCTATGGAGTTTTCAAGTATTGTGGAGAATCCCAGTAATTCACATGTCCGCTCCCTGTTAATAGGGAAACTGGTGGTGGTTAGGGCTGCTGATCCTAAAGGACACATATCCACCCTTTTATAAGAATCTTTAAGTCGCCCGTAATCCCTTTTAAGGGCATAAGCATAAGATAATAGGTGATGAGCATAGGTGGTGGGTTGGGCATGCTGCAGGTGGGTGTAGCCTACCATTATAGTTTCTGTATGCTCCTGGGCCATATCAAGTATATTTGAGATGAATTTTAGAAGATCAGTAAGGATATCTGAAAGCTCCTCCTTTAAAACAAGTCTGAGATCAGTGGCCACCTGGTCATTCCTTGATTTTCCGGTGTGCATGAATCCGGCTGTTTCCCCTATCTGGGAGGTTATATAGTTTTCCAGGGCCATGTGGATGTCTTCTACAGAAGGATCCATTTTAAGGGAGTTTATTCCTTCCGTCTCTAAATGATCTAATGCATCCAATATTTTATCTGCATCCTCTGCTGGAATGATGCCCTGCTCCTTCAGCATGGTGGTGTGGGCATGGTTACAGCGAACATCGGCCTGGAATATGCGACGGTCAAAATCTAATGATGATGTGAATTCTGCAGCATCACCAGTCATCTTACCATTCAGCCTTCCGGACCTTAGATTCATAAAACTGAAACCACCTGAATTTTTAAATTAAAAATAAATCATTTAATAAATTAAAAATCATGTTTTTTTATCTTTGGTTTTCCATTCAGTGTATCCGCATTTACCACAGGCATATCTGTCGCCGTGGTCAGCCATGAAGACTCCATGGGAGCATCGGACACATTCAGGATTTTTTCGTATGATTTTATTATCTTTAACCTCGTAGAGTTCACATTTCTTCATACATATATCCTCCTTAGATCTGGTTAAAATTGGTTATTATAAATTTATTATTCTTATTCTGCGCTGATTTATTTATTTTACCCATTTGCTGGATATTTTTTATTCTTCTTCAGCTTCTTCTTTTACTGCTTCCTGGTTTTTCTCCAGAACATGCTTCCTTTCGATGGAAGACAGGCTTTCGGCAGAATCGTATAGTTTAGCATATCCCAGCGCTTTTCCTTCCCCAAACTGTGGTTTTAGTTTATCCACTACCAGGAGATTTTTATCAACATCTAAAACTGCAACTAGTCTGCTTTTCACTTCTAATATTTTGGGAGTTGATTCACCTTGGTAGGTGCATTCAAATTCTATTTCAGTCCTGTTTAAGAGTGGATTTTCGGTTTTCTGGGTTATATTGATTTCCATGGTAATTCTCCTTCAAATTTATCCTCAAAATCTTTTGTTTTATCTTTAAATTTATCAACTTCACAGAGTACCACACCCTCTCCAGGTTGACCGTAGAGTACAACCGTTCCAGGTGGGGCGGTGATTACGCAGGGCATAACAGCCAGGTCTTCTTCACCCTCCACCACTATCAGGATTTTGAATCCGGATAGATAAAGGCCGATGGCCTTTTTGATGATTTTACAAAGTTCTGGGGTGATGGTTCCTGGGGGGTTTGCTGCGTTTAATTGAACATGATCATAACCAAACTGGTTGTCCAGTGGAGATCTTTTTCTCTCAATCTGGTTGTCTATAATACCAATATCTGGTGTTATATCCTCCTTTATGAGGTTTGATGTGGTGGCATCTCCAATGGAAATTATAAGTTGGTGGTTGTTTTTATATTTTTTCAGAGTTTTCTTTATCTCTGTTATGGAGGAATGTAATTCTCCAAAGGGTTTTTTAAATGCTCCTCTTTCTTCCTCCTTTAAATGTAGCACTATCTGACCCTCAGAGCGTATTCTCCAGGTAAGGTTATCTTTAATTCTTGGGCTATATCTGATTTTTCTGGATCAACCACGATTAGGAATCCGCTCCAGTTTCTGGAGCTTGCGACATTACAGATAGCGCATCTGTCTTCTTCCATGATTCTGTGACATCGGGTGCATGCTTTGGTAACCATTTCTATTTCTTCCTGCTTTTGGTTTTACCTTTACTTTTAGGTTTTGCTTTTGATTTGCTTTTATCTTTTTCTTCTTCAATCCACTCGAATCTTCCCAGGCCGGGCTGTCTCATGGTAAGACCTATTTTCGTTTCTTTGGATGATTTACCTTTGAGTGATAGGGCCACTATCCTGGCTCGGACTTTGTTACCTTCTTCCAGAGTCTTTTTGGATTCTTTACCAAGCAGAGCTCCTCTTTTCGCGTCGTAATTTATATAGTCATCAGTAACCTGTGACACGTGTACCAGTCCATCTACTGGTCCAATACGTATGAAGGCCCCGAATTCTGTTATCTCGATTACTTCTCCCTCCACCACTTCATGCAGTTCGGGTTTGAAGAATAATGCGGTGAAAATTACTTCGTGATATGCGGCTCCGTCGCCCATTATTACTTTTCCAATGCCTATTTCTTCGATTTCTTTAACGGTGACCATTAAGCCCAGTTTTTTATCGATCTTGCCCACATAGTTTTCATTGATAACTTCTGCGGCTATATCTCTAACTGGTTCATCAAACCGGCTGGGTGGAATTCGGACTGTGTCTTCGATTTTGGATATTAAATACAAATAAATCCCTCTATTTTTACTTGGAAAATTTAATTGAAATAAACTTTCCTCTCTTATTATTATAAATTTCTTTATTCATCCATATTATTATATAATTCAACTGAATGTTCTATGGCTTTCCGCGCTGCTGCGGCGTTTTCCCATCCTTTTACTTCAGTAGTTTTACCTTCTAACTTCTTGTAATCCTCAAAGAAATGGGCAATTTCATTTAGAAGTGATTCAGGTACCTGACTGATATCTTCTACATCTTTATAGCGGATATCATTAAGGGGTACTGCTAATATTTTATCGTCACTGTCTCCACTGTCTATCATCCTCATCACTCCGATGGGTCGGCAGTCTATTACACAGCCCGGAAAGGTGGGTTCGTCCATAATTACTAGTACGTCCATGGGATCTCCATCATCCCACAGGCTCTGTGGTATTATACCATATTCTGCTGGATAGTGGAATGGTGAGTATAGAACCCTGTCTAGTGCAAAGGCTTCTTTATCTTTATCATATTCATATTTGTTCCTTGACCCCTTAGGGATTTCCACAACAGCGTATATTACTTCAGGTGCGGATGGTCCAGTTGGTATGTCTTTCCAGAGATTCATTTTTTGTTTCCTCCTTAATTAGATGATCTTAAAAATTTCATGGTATGTATCCATCAACGGCCAGGTATTTTCTCTGCCGAAGATATATAACTGTTATCCCCGTTTTGCGGGCTTTTATTCTAAGATCCCGGTCATTTGTGCATAAAACAGTTGATATGCGGATAAGAGCATCATCTACCTGTTCATCTTCCTTTAAGGAAATGTTTTTTATCTTTAAAGGTTTGTTAGACGCGATTTTCAGGGCAAATGAAGCAGCTACTTTGTTCCTGCCATTTGATCTGTCTTTTATTTTCCGAAGCTCTTCAATTATAAAAGAGGGCACGGTATATTGGTGTCGGGGTAGGATTTCTTGAAGCTGGCCAGCCAGGTCCAGGTTGAACTGGGCGGCCATCATTAAAAATTTGCGTCTAAAACAGCTTCATTTAATGATTCCATATCCAATTAACCTCCATCTGGCCCCTACTCTTCTGCTTAAAGCTACTCTTTGGCCTTCATCAGCGCATACTGGTAGTTTGAGTTTAACATCAACCACGCTCTTACGGGCGCTGGTCACCACACCTATGGTGGTGGAGGTTCCGATGTTGATCATCAGGGGTTCTGAGGATTTAATTGGTTCCACAGTTTTTTCTTCCTTGGTTCCCACTACCCGCTCTAATAGGTGGGTTTTCATGGTGAATTCATAGATCACTGGTGGTAACGTGTCTGGTTTACCGGCAACAGATCCGGACAGAGAGTCTGCTTTGGTTAGTGCGGGGTCCAGTTTGGTGGCCACACCGATAAGTCCTCCTGGACCTATCTCATCCACGTTCTCACCACCACCCACTAGGCCGATTACTTCAGAGTAGAGACTGGTCCATTCATCTTTACCCTTCTTTTTAAGCTGGACTCCAGGTTTGATCTCTATCTCTTCACCGACTTTGAGTTTTCCTTGGACCAGTGATCCTCCGATAACTCCGCCCACCATATCTTCTGGTTGACTGCCTGGCTTGTTTATGTCGAATGATCGGGCCACGTACATGCGTGGGGATTTACGCAGTGAACGGCGGGGTGTGCGTATTTTTTCCTGAATTATCTCTATAAGTATGTCTATGTTTGCTCCCTGCTGTGCAGAGACCGGTATGATGGGAGCATCTTCAGCACAGGTTCCCTTGATGAATTCCTGAATTTCCTGGTAGCTTTCCAGGGCTCGTTCCCGTGATACTATGTCTATCTTATTTTGTACCACTATAACTTCCTTAACCCCGATAACATCCAGGGCCATCAGGTGTTCCTTGGTTTGTGGTTGGGGGCATGGTTCATTAGCAGCGATCACCAGTATTGCACCATCCATTATGGCGGCTCCTGATAGCATGGTGGCCATTAGAGTTTCGTGTCCAGGTGAGTCTACAAATGAAACCTGTCTGAGGACCTGAGTTTCTTCTCCACAGTGTTCACATACCAGGGAGGTGGTGAAGCACTGGGGTGTGGGGCATTCCATGCATCTGCGGAAGGTTATATCAGCATATCCTAATCGAATTGAGATACCTCTTTTGGTTTCTTCACTATGGGTATCAGTCCATACCCCTGATAGTGCTTTAGTTAAGGTGGTTTTCCCATGGTCTACGTGTCCTACCAGACCTATGTTAATTTCTGAATGTGTTTTCACAACTTACCCCCAATAGTTTACTCATCTGTTTTTAAGAGTTCTTCAATACTTTTTTTACCCTTCTGGGCAACTACAGCGCTTATCTGTACTATATCATCAGATACGGTGTTTCCACGCACGGTTTTTCTCCTGCGCTGACCATCTCTTTTAGGTTTAAAACCAGTTCCTCCGGCTAATAGGCTTTTTATCCTTCTAGGTCCATCTACATCCTTTTTCATTGGAAAACCGTTTTTGTCACTTCCACCTGTAATTTTAAGGGTGTAACCGTTTAAACCTATGTTAGAAGCATCAAATTCCTCACCAATACGGAGTCCTACTAATGGTTTGGATTCTGTTGCTGGAACTTCCAATTGATGACTGTCTTTACCTTCTGAAATAACTAATTTAAATGCCAATTTATTTCCTCCATTTAATTTCTTTTTTATTATCTTATTATTTATCTGTTTTTAAATGTATAATAAAGTCTGTCTTAATAAATTATAGAAATCCCCAGTGAGGGTTATCTTTTCGTTTTATCTCCTCTACTTTGTGGAGAATTTCTAGTTCATCTTCAGTTAACTTATCTTTAAGTTGGGTTTCTAGTATTTTATAATGCTTCTCCGGAATATTAACATAAAGAGTTTCCCCTTCCTCGAAGTCTCTGGCAAAAACTGCTTCTTTAATAGCCATGGCTGCTTTCTGTCCTTTGGAGATGGATTTAAGGTTGTCACCTTTGTCCTGCATACTTTCCACTTTTCCAACTGAGGAGCCGTCCTCCCGCATTAATTTGTAATCTTTCTTCACAGTACCTCCCAAAACCTCAATTCCGGCTATGGCTGGTTTGCTGTATCTGAACACCAGTTTAGGTATTATTCTTATTTTTGCGGGTCTTATTATGGCTTCCAACCATTTTTCCTGCTTTCGTTCCTCAGCTTCTTTAAGCCAGTCCTCGTAGTCCTCGGTTAGCTTGTATATCACATCAGCTTGGAAGAGTTTAACCTCGGAGTTTTTCAGTTCTTCCGCGGCGCTGGGCAGAACCTTGACATTGAAAGCTATTATCACACCATGCAGGGGGTCTTCCTGTTTAACTATTGATGCATTTACTACATCTCTTCGGGAGACATCACCTATATCAGCGGTTCTTATGGGTATATCCATATCCCGGAGCATGTTCACCAGAGCCTCCAGTGAACCCAGGGTATCTGCCTTTATCAGCACACCCATCTCTCGGGTATCTATTTTAATGCTCTCAATCTCTTTGAGGATCTCTCTTCTCACGTCATCTATGTCAGATTTAGCCACCCGCAGGGGTGAGCCAGAGATCACATTCTCAATTTTAGGAGCTACAATTTTAACCCCGGCTGCTGCCACTACTTCATCAACTTTCTGGAAGCGTTTTTTTGATTCGCGGATTTCCTCCAGGGGACGGGGTTTGAGAAGGGAGCGAATTTTGGTGGTGATCACGTCGTTTATTGTGGTTAAGGCAATAGTGTCATCTTTTCTTAGTATACCATCATATATAACCACATCCAAGGTTATTCCTAACCCTGTTTCTTCTTTAATCTCTAGTACAGTTCCTTTTGCTGCTGAGTTTGCTTCAATTTGCAGTTGCTTCTGGAGGTACTGCTGGGCTAATCCCATTAACATAGTCAGTAACTCAGCTATGCCTTCACCAGTTTTAGCACTCATAGGGATAATGCTTATCTGTTTGGCGAAGTTCTGCACCCGGTCAAATCTCTCTGATTCGAATCCTTCCTCATGCAGTACTCCGACTAGATTATAAATATTAGTATCCAATTTCTCCTGAACACTGCCAGCCTGCTTCTGGTAGGTTTCCATAAAATTAGAGTTCTGGTTAATTTCCCATCCATATATCTTATCTATTTTATTGGCAGCCACTATGAAGGGAGTTTTATACATTTTAAGAATATTAAGGGCTTCATAGGTCTGAGGCTTGAATCCTTCAGTCACATCAACAATGAGAATGGCCAGATCCGCCAATGCCCCCCCTCTTTTACGTAGAGTGGTGAAAGCTTCATGACCAGGGGTGTCGATGAAGAATAGACCGGGCATTTTATCCTTTATATCCAGTTTTTTGATAAAATCGCCGCATATGCCTTCTATTACTTCCATGGGTATTTCTGTTGCTCCAATATGCTGTGTTATACCGCCGGCTTCTTTCTGGGCTATGGCACTGCCTCGGATGAAGTCCAGCAGGGTAGTTTTTCCATGGTCGACATGACCTAAAACAGAAACTATGGGTGATCTAATCTTCAAATTAACCTTTACTCCTCTATTAAAATTAAAAAAGGTTTAAAGCCTGTAAAAAAAAGTAATTAAGGCTCTTCGTATATGAGTTCTTCATCAGGCAGGGTGTAACTGCAAATTTCTGAATCATCGAAGAATAATGCTATCTCTCTTGTAGCAGATGCAGGCGAATCTGAGGCGTGAATAATATTTCGGCCAGTATCAATGGCATAATCGCCCCTTATTGTTCCTAGAGAAGCTTCTTTAGGATTGGTTGCGCCCACCATCTTTCTTATGAGGCTGATGCATTCTCCGCCTTCAATCACCATGGCCAACACTGGTCCGGATGTGATGTAATCCACCAAGTCTTTGAAGAATGGTTTTTCACTGTGCTCGCCGTAGTGTTTTTCTGCTAGTTCCGGGGTGATGATCAACATCTTGGCAGCTACAATTTTAAGTCCCTTATTCTCCAGTCTGCTTATTATTTCACCGGAGAGTTTTCTCTTTACTGCATCTGGTTTAAGCATCAGAAAGCTCATTTCTTTCATTTTCTTACCCTGTTACTTTTTTACCCACTTAACCTTTCTGGGGACTCTATTTAGTTGAATCCTGTTTTTCTCACATTTACTGCTGCAGAAAAAGTATACAGTACCGTCCCTTTTTACGTACATCTTGCCGGTACCATCTTCTATATCTTCTCCACAGAATGAACATGTTCTCATGATAAAACACCTTTTTTATTAGGGTGTACGGATTTCCTTAGCTTCACGTATGGTGTCCAGCAACATTAAAATATCGCCTTCTTTGATGGCCCCCATAACGTTCCTGGTAAGTATCCTACCCTTATCTCTTCCTTCAAGTATCCTGCATTTTACCTGCATTACTTCCCCGGTCATACCGGTTCTCTTTAATACTTCGATTACTTCGGCAGGAGTTCCATCGTCCATCTAAATCACCTTCAAATTAAAAATAAGAAAAGTTCTAATCCCTATTGGATTTATAGCTTTTCTGTGATTATTTTTTGAGTTCTTCGACTTTCTCCACTACTTCATTTACCAGTTCATCTGCTTCGCCAGCGTCAACTATGCAGGCAGATGCGGTTCCTACATTTAAGCCTGCGGCCTCTCCTAACTCATCTTTAGTTGGTAGGTATACGTAGGGTATTTCTTTTTCTTCAGCCAATACTGGTAGGTGTGCTGCTATTTCTGGTGGGTCGATATCCTCTGCAATAATCACTAAAAGAGCATTTCCTCTTTCTATTGTTTTGGTAACTTCATTGGTTCCTTTACCAATTTTACCAGTGTCTCTTGCTATTTCTAAAGCTTCATAAGCTTTATCTGCTATTTCTTTAGGTACATCAAATTTAACATAAATAGGTTTCGCCATTTATTTTACCTCCTTTTTCATCTGGTTTTAACCATCCATCGGCAGATCTTACTTTTATTTTATTACAATAAAAGTTTGTTGCGGGATCAGTTAAATGACTTATACCATAGCTGCATTAAATTTGTTAAATTGAACACAGACTAATAGTTAGTACTCTAATTTTAAAACTCGAATAAAGTATATTAATTTAGGTTCAAAATTAGCATTCAAATGTTTAGCTTTCAATTATATATATACTTTTAGTTACGAATATCAATATTCTGGGGAATGAAATATATTAAAATAGATATGGTTGGTATCTGTAATATTATTTGAGATGTAATTTAAAAAAAGAAAGAAAGTAGAGAAAAATGTTTACATCCTTTTGACGGCTAATTCTACGTCTGATGCTTTAACAGTTTTTCTGCCAGCGTGTTTTGCAAGTTTAACTGCTTCTGAAGCTATCATTTCACCCTGGTCTTCTAATGCTTTTGCTAATGCTTCTCTAGCATCATCACTTACTCTTTCTGCACCTGCATTTTTAATAATTCTTCCAATTGGAGCTATTGGTAATTCCATATAATCACCTCATTTTTGTATATTTATTATATTACTCTGTTGTCCTACTCTTATATATATTTATCGTTTATTTCTGTGATTATTTAGTGATCTGTAATGTTATTTAGACACTTGATGGTGATCCATATACTGCTGGTACATATAACGAAGAATAATAAAATTAAGAGACACATCAAAAAAATTAGAATATAGAAAGTGTTCAGAATTTAAAAAAAATTTATTTAGAGAGAAATCAGTTACAAACCCTTTAAAACCTTTGACAAAGATTGAGCATTAGCTTCAATACTAATTGGTTCTTTACATGCATTTATTGCTGTGTTGGGGTCTTTAAGAAGATGTCCAGTTACGATGCACACCACCTCTTCACCTTGATCAATCTCCCCAGTTTGCACCATCTTTTTTAAACCGGCTATGGATGATGCAGAAGCAGGTTCCACACCAATTCCTTCGGTCCTGGCCAGCAGCTTCTGGGCATCCAGGATCTCATCATCAGACACGGTATCTGAAGAACCATCCGAGTCATAAATGGCCCGAAGGGCCTTAAGAGAGCTCACCGGAGCACCGATTCTAATGGCTGTGGCCACAGTTTCCGGATTTTCCACAGGAATTATATCTTCAGCACCTTTACGTACTGCATTGGTGATTGGACATGCTCCTTCAGCCTGTATACCAGTCATCCGGGGCAAATCAGCTATAAATCCTGCTTCATAAAATTCACGCACGCCTTTCCAAATAGCGGATATGTTTCCCGCATTTCCCACAGGTAAAACAATCCGGTCAGGAGATCTCCAGCCGAGATCATCCACAATCTCAAATCCGATGGATTTCTGGCCTTCCAATCGGAAGGGGTTGATAGAATTAAGCAGGTAAAGTTCACCCTCCAGGGCCAATGCAGTAACAGCCTCCAGTGCTTCATCAAAGTTTCCATTAACTGATAAGACTACTGCACCATGGAACATGGCTTGGGCAAGTTTTCCCAGGGCCACCTTTCCGGAAGGCAGGAGTACTATACATTTTAAACCAGCACGGGCCGCATAGGCCGCCAGAGAAGCTGAGGTGTTACCGGTGGAGGCACAGCCCACTGTGTCAACATTTAATTCAAGGGCCTTAGTTATTCCCACACTCATACCTCGGTCTTTAAAGCTGCCAGTGGGGTTGGATCCTTCCACTTTAACATGGAGATTAACTCCCAGTTCCTCACCCAGACGGTCGCATTTTATAAAGGGTGTTCCACCTTCATCCAGGGATATGATTTTAGACTCATCCACAGGCATGAATTCTTTATACTTCCACATTGTTGATTTTCGGCACTTGAAGATATCCTTTGAAACCTGGGGGTCTATAAGCACTTCCAATATAGAATCGCATTTACTGCAGGTGTAAATTACATCATCGAGGTCATATTCTGCACCACATGAAATACATCTTATCAACATAATCTTATTCTCCATAATAATATCTTAATTTGTTTTTATTGTAATAGAATCAATAATCTTAAGTTTTTACATTATAAACTACCCTGAATGAACTGTCCCCATACTATGCTTAAATTAGCTTCAATAAAGGCAGCTATAATCAATAAAATCACTGCTATTATGAACAGAGCCATAGAGTCTTTAAAATCGTCCTTGCTTGACTCCACAAGGTACAGTATCTGGTTTCGGAAGGATATATTGCTCCTAATTTTGGTGACATTGTTCAGGAAGTTTAGAACAATGCTTCCTAATCTGAATCCAGCTGCACCTGCCAGTATAATTCCGGTGACTTCAAATATTCCATGGGGTATGGTGTAAATTACAAAATCACCCAGAGGATATTTGGTAGCTACATATCCTACGAAAGCTCCGTTGGTTATAAGCAGATAAGCGGAAATTAGACCAAAAAGGGCACCGCCCACATATATGTAGGTGGCAATGGTAACGTTGTTAATAAACAAGGATAGAGTTTCCAGTCTTAATGTACCGTCGGAAGCTTTTTGCTGGAAACTTTGCAGTATAGGTGCTAAATAAGGGTCTAATAATCCAGCTAATACATAGCTTAACACTATGGAGCCGAGAAAAATACCTGTTGAAATCCATAGAAACATTTCATTTCTACTAAGAAGACCACTGAAAAATCCTGAATGTCTATCTCTCATAAAATACATCCCTTTACAATGCAACAAATAAGGTTTCTATTTAATATGGGTTACCAGATGGTATAAACATTTTTATTTATTCATTGGAGAATACTTTCAGCCTGTTGTCGGGCTTTTTCCCTTTTATGCGACAGTTTCTGGAAGAATTTCTCCAGCTTATCGGCGGTTCTGGCTTTACATTCTCCACACATAATATTTCCCATCTTACATTCCTGGTAGACCTCTTTAAGCTCATTATCATCTGGTGTTAAATGATAGAGAAGGATTTCGTAAACCACACATTCCTCAGGGGACCCGCCTGTTTGTTCCTGCTCTTCTAAAGTTTCTTTACCTCCAGTTTTTGCGGTTTTAATCTTTTTAAGAGCCATTTCTGGGGAGTCGCTTAGGAATATGGCGGTTTTTGGTTTACTGCTGGACATCTTATCCCCGGTAAGTCCGGTTATAAACCGGTGATAGGTGGAAGAGGGAGGTATGAAGTGGTAGATTGACTTGAATCTCTCTGCTATATCCCTGGTTAACCTTATGTGGGGGTCCTGATCCGGCCCCACAGGAACAACCACCGGTTTTGGCCCACCAAATTCTTCAAGCTGTGGATGTAGTATATCTGCCACCTGTATCAGGGGTACGTAGACATGTGCCAGATTAGTGGAGTTAGAAAAACCATAAATAGCCTTTAATTCACTCAGGTTAACCTTTCGGGCCAGTTTATAGGCCAGATCCTGCACTTTTCTATTTTCTGATTGCAGATATATGTGAAAGTCTTTATCTTCAAAATCAAGTCCCAGTGCAATGTAGTTTGTGATATATTCAGTTACGGCTAGCTTCCGGGATTCTTCAAAATCAACATCCCGGGCAGAGTAGGATTCCATATCTGCAATGGGTATAAATATCTGGGCGCCCTTTTTCTGGTACCATATAAGCTGGTCCACAACCATTTTATGGCCGATATGCATTTTCCCACTGGGCATCATCCCTGTGACCACGGCAAAGCTTTTATGCTCCCGCATAGCCTTCACAATTCTCCCATAATCTCGCTGGCCAAAAATAACTCCCCTGCTCATAAGGGGATGGGGATTATCAATATCGGACAGGAAATCAGCGAAGGGTTTAATTCCGAACTGTTCCCTTAATTTTTCATAATCTATAACTGCCGAACTCCAGGGGTCGATCAAATTAACTACCTCTCTTTAAAAGCTCTTTTTTTAACAAATTCAAATTCATAATATTACTTTTATTTTTATAAAAAATTCTGATAAATTCTTATAAAAAACTCTTCATGATTTATTAAGAACCCCTTTATTGAATGTGTTTATTAAGGGCGGGTCCATTCTATGTTGTAGTAGGTTATATCATTTTCCTCATCTACCACTGCTAGAAGAAGATATTTATTTACTCCATGGGCCACTCGCACATAGCTTGAAAGGTCTTTCAGTGGTATGTGGTCATTTTCTGAGGTGATCTTCACCAGGTAGTTGGAATGACCTTCACCAGGGGAAGTTCCCCTTTCGTATAGTCGGAATTCTGAACCGTATTTAAATCCGGTCTTTATTATGTAACCCCGATTTCTAAGATCCTGATAAACCAGATATCTGCTAAACAACCCCTTTTCATGGATTATCCTGTGGATTTCATCTGGGGGTAGTTCTCTTCCCTCCTTATATATGGAGATCTTCTCTTTTTCCAGGAGATAAAGACCCTCAATCAGGGAAAGCTGCAGACCTTCCGTGGTTATATTCCCATAATAACTTTTGGAATATAGATTCATTCCCTTTTCATCCTTTATGATGATTAGGTCATTTTCAAGTGTGCTTTTTAACATTTAATTTACCGATCATTTATTTGTTATATTGGAATTAAGAGTTCAATTTAACCATGTTTTATATTATTCCATGGTGGCGTGTCTCATCTTAAGATCGTCTTCTTTTTTACCCAATCGATGCATGAATTCGGCTATAAGCCCGTCCAGGAATAGGTGGGTGCTGTCTTCAAACAGGGTTCCCATTGGGGCCAGGTCATCATAGTTTCCCTTAAGTTCGTGTGATGTTGGATGTTCCCAGGGCTCTTTAGATTTACTCTCTATGTTAACCTTGACATCTATTAGTTTTCCTAGAGTGGAATTCAGATTTGCTGTTATTCCAATCACAGTTGATCCAATTTCCTTGGCTGTCTGGGATGCGGTGGTCACCACTTTGGTTTCACCAGAGCCAGAAATAGCGATAAGACAATCCGTATTCTTTATGGCGGGGGTGGTTACATCTCCCACCACGTATACTGTAAAGCCAAGGTGCATAAGGCGCATGGCGAAGGCCTTTCCAATTAGTTCTGACCTTCCGCTCCCTACGATGAAGGTGGCTTCTGAAAGGATGATGGTGTCCATCATCTTATCCTTTTCCTTCTTATCAATCTGGCCTATTACCCCCAGGGCATGTTTGGATATTTCCTCTGCTGTTCTTTTTATATAATCCATTTTAAACCGCTCAAATAAAGATTTTTTAATGATTAACTCATTTGTTATAGTCCGGTGATTCTAATTCCGGCCAGTTTTATTCTGTTTTTAATATTCAGATTAATCAATAGTGGTGTTATCTTCTCCACAATACGGGCATTTTCCAGTCCACCACAATCAATTGCCCTTACACCAGGAATCTTCTCAGCGAGCTCTTTAACCACCAGTTTGGCTTCTTCACTGTCCCCCGAGATCAGGCAGTCACAGTCCACCTCACTGTCCAGGTTGGTCAGACTGGCTGCACTAATGTTATTAAAGGCTGATACCACAGTTACATCTTTTTCTTTTAAAAACTCTGCTGTTCTTTCCACAGCTGATCCTTCCCATAGACTGACGAATCGTACCGGTGCACCACCTATGCATGTCTCCAGGGGAACCGTGGCATCTACCAGTATTTTCCCGTCCAGATTATTTTTAATACTCTTCAGGGTAACCATCTGGGCCTGTAAGGGTACAGTTAAAAGTACGATATCCCCTTCTTCGGCTGCTTCTTCATTATTAGCCCCGGAAATGTTGTTAATCTCTTGTTCCAGCATATTTTTAACTAAATTCACAGCGTTAAGAGCTTTTTTAACATCCCTAGATCCGATAATAACTTCTTCTCCAGCTTTAGCCAGTCTTAATGCCAGTCCTAATCCTTGATCTCCAGTCCCGCCTACTATTGCAATTTTCATGAAAATAACTCCCAAAAAATTTTCTTTAATATATTTTATAATTTTGGGAACCGAATATATAAGGAGTTTGAAATTTTGTTATTTAATCACTGTTCATTAAAAATAAATTTTAATAAAAATTCTACAACAAAATTTATATACATATAAATACAATTTATTGTTAGTGGAAATAGTTGGAGAATTTACAATCTTTACAATATTGAGATCATCAGATCTTCAACTTCTTATTAAAAAAAACATTAATATTCCAACATGGTAGTTAACGTGGCTTAAATGGAATATAACCGCCTCCAGAAAGAGTCTAACCTAAACTACCAATATTTCCACTCTCTTTTTAAAAAAATTATATCAGATATTACATATAATGAAATTTAAGATCTCAGTTTCTTCCACAATTACCAAAAGGGTTGCTGGCTAAAGGGGCAGATCAGCCAGTATTTTCCCTGACCTCTTTTATAATATTTAAAGCCTATTACGGTATAAAACCCCTTTAAAATAGTTTTAAAATTATTTAAATTGGATGGTTAAATGGTACTTTATTATATTTGGATGGTTTTCTGTTTATCCAGATTATTATCTAGAAAATCAATACTCTGTTTAACATCACCTGGTTCTTCTACTTCAACCACCAGGAAGCCCTGATATCCTCTTTTTTTAAGACCTCGGAATAAAGCAGGGAAGTTTATTCCATCACCAGAACGGCTTCCCAGAGCCTGATGACTGTCATAGGATCCATCGTTATCAGAAAGATGCACATGTTTTATGTTGGGGTATTTAAGCATATCCTCTGCTTTGAACTGGTTGTTATGGGCATGGCCCACATCCAGAGTCATATATGCATCAATATCATCCACCAACTCAGATAATTCATCCAAATCAGTGAAAAGCAGTCCTTCAATATCTGGCATGTTCTCTACACACATGGACACCCCTACATTCTGGGCGTACTTGGAACATTCCTGTAGAGAGTCCCGGTTAAAATTCAGGATTTTCGGTTTTATTTTACGACCCAGTATGGGCATGTGCCCCGGGTGCACCACCACAATATCTGATCCCATCAAGACAGCCAGATCCATGGACTTCTTAATCAGGGAGATGGAGGATCTGCGTATTCCTTCATTATGGGAGGCCACGTTTACATCAGATAATGGGGCGTGGACAGAAAATTCAATGTCGAAGCTGTTCACCATATCAACATCTGAGATATCATGGGGATACTCATGAATAATCTCACAGTAACCCTGATTAAGTTCAATTATATGGTCAAGAATATCTTGCAGGGGATGGGGATAGAATGGAAGGGTGGAAATGCTGATCTTCATACATTATAACTCCAGTTTTGTTTAATTAACCATTACATAAATTAATCAGCCACTTTTAATTCATATAATCAATCATTCCTTTCTTAAACGAGCTAGAATAGGCTGATTTCTCTTTAATGCATCCAGTATTATATTCGCCAGTTCTATATCCTTTTTAATCTTTATGTTACCCTTCTTACCTACAGTAGCGGTGAACAGGTAATCTTCATTAACCAATATGTCGAAGGGTGTTCCCACAGCTTCCTGGTCAAAGTTCAATACCACGTAGTTTCCAGATAACTCCACATCCACTCCAGAGACTTCCTCTTGTTTCCGGGATTGTTGGGACTCCACTCCTATGCTCAAGCCCAACTTTTTCTCCACTTCATCAATAGTTTTACCCTTCTTACCGATCAGTTTAGAAATGTTCTTTTCATCGATCCAGACGGTGGCTCTCTTATCAGACTTCATATCGACATCTACAGTGGCCTTAGGTATTCTCCGCTTTATTTCCTGGGTGATCTCTCGTTCGGCTATCTTTTGGATGGGTGTTTTCTCAAATTTAGTCTTACCCACTTCCATAACAATGGTCTGCTCTCCGTAGGTGTAAATTTCGTGCATTAGTTCTCCACTTAGAAAATCACGTATTTCAATTACAGGACGAGATAGGTCGGCTTCCAGCATGCCGGAGGGGACCTTAACGGTCAGTGATACATCATACACCGCAGCTACCTCACCATCGTTGATATAGATGGTGGTGTCCACTATGGATGGTATCATTCCCAATTCTACCCTGCTAATTATTCTTTGAATGGCATCAATGGGTCGGGTGGCGTGCACCACTCCAATCATTCCCACACCAGCCAGTCTCATATCAGCGAATATACGGAAATCCTTAGTTTTTCGCAGCTCATCGTATATGGTGTAATCTGGACGGACCAGGAGTAATATGTCGGCTGTTTTGGCCATATCTTTCTCCAGTGGGGCATACTGGGTTACATCATCTCCTACCTGCAGATCACGGGGTGATTCCATAGTTTTAACTATGGCTCCCAGATCTTTACTATAGAAATCAGCTACAGCCTGTGCAAATGTTGTTTTACCTGCTCCTGGAGGTCCGGCAATCAAAACTCCTTTTGCCGTATCACGCAGACGTTCCAGCAGCTTTTCTGGTAATTTGTAGTTTTCCAGAGATACCCGGGCAACTGGCCTTACCACAGTGATCTCCACCCCATCAGAGAAGGGAGGTTTAGCTATGGAGATACGGTATTCCCTGAACTGGATCACAGTAGCTCCTTCCATTTCAATCTCAATAAAGCTTTTAAAATCACTTTTGGCTCTTTCCACAATCTCTCGTGACATCTTGTCAATTTCAATCCTTTTAAGGGGTTTCTTACCTATTTTAACAAGTTTTATATTGCCCGGAGTACCCTTCTTTGCCAGAGGAACCACATTCTCCTTGAGGTGGATAGACATGGTTTGATCATCGAAATATTTCCCGATTTCCAGGTCTTTGTATCCCACCATTTCTTGTTTTAGGTAGATGGCTTCCAAGCCCTGGGCTT
>JAJRAE010000123.1 GCA_028682985.1 Methanobacterium sp. | reverse complement strand
TGAAAAGAATAAAATTGAAAGCAGGATGAAATGGAAAATCGCTTCCATTCCTTCATGAACTATCCATAATGCAATATTAGTCTTAACAGCCTCCCTGAGTATTCCGGCCAGGAGTATGTAGAAATCTGCAAAAACCCTCCATAATATAACGCTGTGTATCTCGTCGCTGATGGCCAGGACCACAGCGATATAAAACCATAGTAACTCCATAAAATTTACCACTTGTTATTGAAACATTAATTATACTAATATAATTAATAAGAACCTATATAAACTTGAATATATCTGATAACAATAAAATATAAAGTTTTTAAAAATTATTCTATAAATTATTTCTAATTTATGATAAACAGGAGAATTTAAATGGTAAATAATGACATTCCCAAGGATTATGATCATAAAAAAGAAGGTGAATGGCAGGATAAATGGCAGAAAAGCGGTTTATATAAATTCACCGGAGAAGGAACCAAACCCAATTACATAATAGACACACCACCACCCTATCCTACTGGTTCTATTCACATGGGCCATGTCCTGAACTGGCTGTACATGGATCTCATCGCACGTTATAAGAGGATGCAGGGATTTGATGTGCTTTTTCCCCAGGGTTGGGACTGTCACGGCCTACCAACCGAAGTTAAAGTAGAAGAAACCCACGGAATAAAAAAGAATGATGTTCCCCGGGACGAATTCCGTAAAATGTGTATAGATCTCACCCAAGATAACATAAGGATGATGAAATCCCAGATGCAATCTCTTGGTTTCTCTCAGGACTGGTCTCGTGAATTCGTGACCATGACTGATGAATATAAGATGAAAACCCAGCTATCATTCCTGAAGATGTACCAGCAGGGATTGATTTATCAGGCGGTGCATCCAGTGAACTGGTGCCCCCGATGTGAAACCGCTATCGCCTTTGCTGAGGTGGAGTATCATGAAAATGAAACTTTTTTGAATTATCTGGAGTTTCCGGAATCGGATGGAGATAAAAAAATACCCATAGCCACCACCAGGCCAGAATTACTCTCTGCTTGTGTGGCGGTTACTGTACATCCTGATGACGAACGGTATCAGAGTTTAACCGGGAAATTTGTTGAAATACCCCTATACGGCCGTAAAGTCAAGGTTATTACTGATGAAGATGTTGATCCCCAATTCGGTACTGGTGCAGTTATGATCTGTACTTTCGGTGATAAAACAGATGTTTCATGGGTGAATCGTTACGGTTTGGATGTTATTGAGGCTATTGATGAGAAAGGAATTATGAAAGAAGTTGCAGGTGAATATAAGGGCTGTACCATTGGGGAGTGTAAGGAAAATATTATTGCTGACCTTAAAGATCAAGGAAAACTTAAAAAGCAGGAGAATGTGGATCAGAATGTGGGTCTATGCTGGAGATGCAAGACTCCCATCGAGATACTGGCCAAAAAACAGTGGTTTGTAGCAGTTAACCAGTTAACTAAAGTTGTTGTGGATACGGCAAACGAAATAAGATGGACACCCGAGCATATGAAAACCCGTCTCTTAAACTGGACTGGTTCCATGGACTGGGACTGGGTTATCTCCAGGCAGAGGATTTTTGCCACACCTACCCCGGTATGGTACTGTCAGGATTGTGGGAAAATCCTGCTACCAGACAATGAGGATTTACCTGTAGATCCAACTCAGGACGTTCCTAAAGACAACTGTGAATGTGGCTGTAGCGAATTCATTGGAGAAACCGACGTGCTTGATACCTGGATGGATAGTTCCATCACCCCTATGATAATTGCTGGATGGCCCAATGAAGATTATAAACAGCTTTACCCGTCCAGTCTCAGGCAGCAAGGCCATGATATTATTAGAACCTGGGCTTTTTATACTATTTTAAGATGTAAAGCTCTTACTGATGAGAAACCCTTTAATGAAGTGGTGGTTAATGGTATGGTCTTTGGTGATGACGGACATAAAATGAGCAAATCCCGGGGCAACGTTATCTCACCTGAACAAGTGCTTGATAAGTACGGTGCTGACGCCCTCCGTTTATGGGCAGTCAACAGCGTTCCCGGTTCTGATGTGCCTTTCGCCTGGAAGGATGTTAAACACGGCTATAAATTTTTAAGGAAATTCTGGAACGCCTTCAGGTTCATCAACATCCATATTGCCGATCTAAAGGTGGATGAAGAGGATTTAAAAATCTCAAACCCCATGGATAAGTGGATTCTGTCTAAACTGAATCGTCTGATTCAGACAGTGACTGAAGCCATGGAGTGTTATAACTTTGCCGGGGCTAAATCGGCTATCCAGAGTTTTATATGGAACGATTTCTGTGATGAATACATCGAAGCCGTGAAATATCGGCTGTATGGTCAGGAAGAATCTGATTCACAAAAAGCTGCCAAATATACTCTTAAAACAGTTATATCCACCTCTTTAAAGCTTTTATCCCCATTGGTTCCTCATTTTTCAGAAGAAATTTATCATTATCTTGAAAATGAAAAGGAAAGTATCCATCAAACCATCTGGCCCACAGCTAATGATGATCAAATAAGTGATCTGGTTGAATTGTTGGGAGAGCTTGGGGTGAAGATAATAGGAGACATAAGAAGATTTAAATCTGCTTCTGGAATGCCGCTTAATATTGTACTTAAAAGTACAGTTATTTATACTGAAGATGATGATACTATCAGTCATTTAAATGATCTTCTAAGTGATATAAAAGGTACTATGAGGATTGATGATTTGAAGGTTAAGAAGGGTCAACCACAAATAGAAGAGAAGGTTGTGGAAATAACTCCTCT
>JAJRAE010000020.1 GCA_028682985.1 Methanobacterium sp. | reverse complement strand
TAATCACTTATTTAAACGGAATAATCAAAAATAAATAATAATGAAATAAAAAGGGATTTGTGCCCTTTAGATATATAAAACCTTTTTTTATCCTCTAGGCTCTTTGGCCTTGTATCTCAAACCTTTATATCCACATTTTCTGCAGGTTTTTGCAGTTGGCGGGTTTCTCGCGTTACATTTGAGACATATTTTGATCTTGAATAATCTATTTTCTGCTTCTTCAAATCTAGCCATTATTTATCCTCCTATAAAATCATTCTGAATATTTACAACTTCCCGACTGTCTTTTGCCTGGGAATAAGCTTCTAAAAGCTCACGGTTCAGCTCTAGAAAATGAGGTCCCCACTTGAATTGGGACATAATATTGATAGCATTATCTTTACACCCCACTATATAAAAGGTTGCTGCAATAGCCTCAGCAGTGGAAAGTATGCAAGGCTTACCATAATTGGTGGGGTTAGCTGCTACAAGGAAAGGGAGGGATCTATGATTCTTTCTACCCTTAAACATTACAGAAGAGCTTTTAATCTTTTTCCATGAACAGTCCAGAGCCGTAATACCATTTTCCTCTACTTTTTTTCGGTCTTCAGGTGAAAGTGCCTTTTCGGAAAATGGATCAAGTACTATTGCCCCGGTAGTTAACTTGTTTAATTTAGTTACTATTTTAATCTTTCCCCTGCGAGCCAGCCGTATTGAGGTGCATTTGCGGCGATCACATTCCTCTGCATGATAGATGGTGACCTTCATAATTTCTCTGTTATATAATCAACTCATGATATATTTATGGATTCAATCATTGAATTCCTTATTGTAATGAATTATATGAGATTAAATGTAATGAAATTATATGAGATTAAAAATTAAAAAAATTTTATATCTAAATTAATAAATCTTAAATTAATCATTTTCAATATTTTTGCAGGTTGATTTGAATGTTTAAAGATAAAAATAGTTCAGAAAATACCGATCTTCTTAATAGAGAATGGGAATTAATATTCAACGCTGTTCCTGATTCCATTGCCATCATTGACACTGATTTTAGGATTATAAAAGTTAATAAAGCTATGGTTGAATTTTTAAAGATAGATGCCCAGGATATACTAGGAAAGCATTGTTATTCCCTGATACATTCTCAAAATGAACCACACTTCCTATGTCCCCATGAAATGATGCTTAAAGATTTAAAGCCACATGCAGAAGAATTTCATGAAAACAATGTAAATAAAGATTTAATTGTTTCTGTATCTCCCATTTTTGATGATGGTGAACTTAAAGGCAGTGTCCATATAGTACATGATGATACCCAGCGTAAACAGCTTGAAAAAACTAATGAGAGACTGGCAGATATAGTGAGACATTCAAATGATGCCATTATAAGTAAAGATTTAAATGGCATAATTACCAGCTGGAATCTTGGTGCTGAGAAGATTTATGGATATTCTGCACAGGAAATACTTGGAAAAAATATATCCACACTAATCCCGCCAGGTAATGCTGATGAAAGCTTTATTCTGGAGAAAATTAAGAATAACCAGGAAATCAAAAATTATGAAGCTCAAAGGGCAGATAAAAACGGGGATATAATCCAAGTCTCTATTAATATATCCCCCATAAATGATTCTGATGGAAATATTGTAGGAGCATCCACCATCGCCCGAGATATTACAGAGATGCATTCCGCTAAAATCGCTTTAAAAGAAAATGAAGAGAAATTCAGAGAAGTCTTTAACAATGCAAATGACGCCTTCTTTTTACATAAAATAGTAGATGGACTGCCCGGGAAATTTTTTGATGTGAATAAAGTGGCCTGTGAGAGGTTGGGTTATAGTAAAGAGGAACTTCTAAATTTAGGCCCACAGGACATTAATACACCTGATATCAAAAATATGATGCCCCAAAGAATGGATAACCTGCAGAGAAATGGTAAATCAACATTTGAATCCTTTAATATTACAAAGACCGGTAAGATAATTCCAGTGGAAATCAGTGCAGATATTTTCGAATTAAACGGTGAAGAAATTGTATTTTCTATAGCCCGGGATATTTCGGCCCATATAAAAGCAGAAAACGACATTAAGGAAAGTGAAAGAAAATACAGGAAAATATTTGATAATATGCAGGATGTGTTCTACCAGATCTTTAACAACGGTTTAATCTCAGAAATCAGTCCCTCAATTTATCGATATTCTGGTTTTACCCGGGAAGAATTAATTGGTAAACAGGTGGAATCGGTCTATTCAAATCCGGATGATAGGCAAATTCTACTGGAGACCATAAACCAGAAGGGTGAAATATCAGATTATGAGGTTAAATTAAAAAATAAGGATAACGAACTACTTTATGTTTCAACAAACGCCCATCCCTGGTTAGATAAAAATAATAATGTAATTGGTATTGAAGGTTCTTTAAGAGATATTACTGAACGTAAAAAAATGGAAAATGAGCTTAGAAACGTACTGCAGGAAAAGGAAATGCTTTTAAAGGAGATTCATCATCGAGTAAAAAATAACTTAATGATCATCTCCAGCTTATTAGAACTGCAATCACAGGATATTCAGGATAAAGATGATCTAAAACTCTTCAAGGAAAGCCAGGCACGAGCTGATTCAATGGCCCTGATACATGAACGACTTTACCAATCAACAGATCTTAAACACATAAATTTTGGGGAATACATAGAAACATTAGCTAACTCACTATTCAACACTTATGTAATGGATGAGAGCCTGATAAAACTTGATTTGAATGTAGAAAATATTATGCTGGATATAAATACCGCCATTCCCCTGGGTCTTATTGTAAATGAACTTATCACCAATAGTATGAAACATGCCTTTCCTGATGGTCATCAAGGGGAAATTAAAATTAACTTCACCAGAAAGGATGATAAACTATTTTTAGAAGTATTTGATAATGGTGTGGGCCTTCCTGAAGACCTGGACATCAGGAATACAACTTCACTGGGATTACAAATTGTTAACAGTCTCACTTCTCAAATTGACGGGGATTTAATCCTGGATACTGAAAATGGTACTTCATTCAGGATTATATTTAAAGAAGAGAAATTTAACACCTGAATATATTCTAAAAAAAATTTTATTTTAATAATTTAATATTATGGGAGCCATTTCTAAACATATTCCGATTCATCCTCACCTAACTTCAGTTCCTTTCCCACATCCCAGGCCTTACCCACATTCTCACCCAGATTCCAATAATTATTATCTGGCATGGTTAGAAACAGGGGATTCATCTTTTTTACATCAGGCGCATCATCTTTTATATAATCTTTATCCAGGTAGGTTTCCACTATCTCTCCTATTATCAGCTCATTAGAGGGCATTTCATATATGTCAACCAGTTTGCATTCCAGGGATAAAGGACATTCCTCTATTAATGGTGCACTCCCTGTTTCACCATAAAACACGTTGAATAAAGTTGATTTATCTGTTTCTCTTCCCGATACCAGACCACAGTAATCTGTTTCCTTAATCAGGTTTTCTGAGGGTATGTTTATACTGAATGTTTCATTTTCTCTTATACCCTCTGAGCTGTAGTGGTATTTGTTAATGGCAGCCCCTATAAGTGGTGGGCTGGCGTTAAGTCTGCTCACCCATCCTAATGCCATAAAATTAGCCTTTCCATCTATTTTAATCCCTAAAAGGGTTACTGGCATGGGTATAAATACGTTGCTTCCTAGTTTTATTTTTCCCAAGATACCCCCTCCTTTTTTTAAATCTCTTTACGTTCATATTCCAATATTTTAGAAACAGCAGAACTTGGATCATTTAATTCTTCCACATCATAGTAGCGACCACCAGAAGCCAGTGCCAGGTCCAGGTTAAATTCATGTCCGAATTTAACCGCTTTTTCGAAGTTTATAATAATAGTAGGAATTTCCTTTTCCTTTAATTTGTTGGCCACTTCCAGGGCATCCTGTACCGGCCCTTCTTTAATTCCTATGTTGGGCATGCCGTCGGTTAGAATTATCATCATAGGCACATATTCTTCCCGTAGTTTCTCCTTTTTAAGGATTTCATAGCCTTTTTGCATTCCAGAGGCTAGGGGTGTGGTTCCTCCAACCCGGATGTTGTCCAGCTGTTCCTGGAATGATGATGCTCGTCTGGTTGTGGGAATGATTATCTCAGCTTCCTCCCCTTTAAATCCTATTACGCTGATCCGGTCCTGGTGGCGGTTTATATCTTCTACCAGTTTATTTAGAATACCCTTTACACGATTAGCTTTTCTTTCAGAGAACATTGATCCGCTTATATCAACCACCAGTGCAATGGATGCTTTTGCACCGTGTTTCCGGACTTTATGACGGATATCACTGCTTTTTACTTCTATAGTGCCCTTTGAATTTATAGCAGCTGCTCTGAGAGTGGCGTCAATTGCTATGTCTCTGTTAACATTCTCCGGGAGTTTACTTTTCACATAACGGCCTTTGAGTGTTTTTGATTCCACTCTTTTTCCGTAATGTTTTTTCTGTTTTTTACCCTTTATTTTCAGGAGCTTTTTTATATCAGCCTCCTGAAAGTCTTCTTCAACCGTCTTTTCTTCCTTTTCCCGGGTTTTAAGTTTCATTCCCCTTTTTTTACTTTCTCCGCCAGTTGGTGGAAGTTTTTTTTTGCTCTCCTGCTTCTCTTTATCTTTAGCTAACTCAGATTTAGCTTGCTCCAACTGCCTTTTTACCTTATCTTCATTGAATGATGTGGTGTGGAATCTCTCGCCCAGCACCAAGAGTGCGGCTTCCTTAACATGTTCTTCGTTCACTGTGGTCAGATTGTTATAAGCAGCTATGGTTTTTGCGGTTTTTAATATGGCTATATCTGCCCGGTGACCGTCCACCCCCATATCCATACACAACTGAGCTATGATTTCCATTAAATCACGTGACACCTCTACCTCTTTCAAGATCTGCCTGGCCTTTATGATCTTTTCTCTGACTGCATTCTGATTTTCCTGGAATTGGTCTTGAAATAGTTCCGGGTCTTTTTCATAATCTTCCCTTCTTTCCATTATTTTTACCCTTTCTTCCAGGTCCATGATGCTGCTCACCACTATGTGGAGACCAATTCTATCAGAGAGTTGAGGGCGGAGCTCTCCCTCTGCTGGATTCATGGTTCCCACTAATATGAAGTTGGAGGGATGGGTTATGGAAACTCCTTCTCTTTCTACTATATTTATACCATATGCTGCCGCATCTAAGAGCACGTCCACCAGGTTATCATCCAGTAAGTTAATTTCGTCCACGTATAATATGTTTCGATTAGCATCAGCCAGTAATCCTGGTTCCAGGGCTTTAATTCCTTCTTTCAAGGCTTTTTCTATATTTATGGACCCCACCACCCTATCTTCTGTGGATCCCAGTGGCAGTTCTACCACCCTCATTTTCTTTTCTTCCACCTGTACATCATCTGATTTGCAGATCTCACATTGGGAACTGGTGTCTTCTGGGTCACAATTAAAAGCACATCCTTTAACTGTGGTTATTGGCGGTAGTAAATCTGCTAATGCCCTTACAGCAGTGGTTTTTCCTGTTCCTTTCTCCCCTTTTATTAAAACCCCGCCTATGCTGGGGTTTATTGCATTCAAAATCAGGGCTTTCTTAATATTTTCCTGTCCAACTATGGCCGTAAATGGAAAAATAACGTCGTTCAATAGTCTCACCGTGTTTTAAAGTACGTATTTACCTTTATTATTATTTTAAATTAATAATTTTTTTATTTGACCTAATATATGGTTTTACTCGGATAAAAACTTATTCAGTAAAATATTTTAAAAATTAAAGGTTAACACAAAAGATAAATAACCTGCTTTACATAACCCCCCAATGGTGATATGATATGTGCACAGTAGGCGGTCCAATGGCTGACATTAAAATGAAAAAACTGAAAACCAAGCGTTACCGATGCCTGGATTGTGGAAATGAGTTTAAAGGCATTGGTAAAAGAGTAGTATGTCCTTCATGTCAGTCCGAAAACGTAGAAGAGTCAAGTTAAGTCCTCAAGAAATTTTATTTTTGAAGGGAAGTTCTGGAGAGCTGGGCATTGTAAAAGCCGGTAAAGATATGCAGGTATTCATAGGAACACCTGAAGGAGAAGAGGTAGTTCAGTTTCTGGAAGCCGAAGATTTAATAGCAGTCTCAGCATTTTCAATAGGAGAAACAGCAGAAAAAGGCATTAAATGTATGATCCATCTTTTAAAAGAAATGGGCTCTCCCATTGTGGTGCTTCCTCGAAATCATCCCACCTCTGGCCGGTTAAAAATGGTGGTCTCCTGTGGAGATTTTATAAAACTGGACTGCAGCATTCAACCAGGAACCCATCCTGAACAGGATATTCTGTGCGCCTGTGAAGACCTTTCTGGTGTGGAAATAACGGCCCTAGTAGGAGAGGTCGATATAACAGGGGCTTCTAATTATAAGGTGGAGAAAATTTAGTTTTAATTTTTTTGTGATTTATAAAAGTTAATTTACTCTGGAAAACAAAGGTTATAAAGTTAGAAAAACTTAATCTTAATTTACAAATTTTAATATAATACAGGTTTTATCAAATGTCAATATATGATTTTTATCAAATTTTCGGACAGATAGTATTCATTTTAGGTTTATTACTTCTGGGCCTACTATCAACAGCCCTCATATTAGGCAGATTACAGATTAAAGAAGATAGACTTATTTTTCCCAAATTATTGCTTTTCACAGTGGATGTTTTTTATGGTTTGTTTAAAAAATTTTCAGAAAATGTGGGTGTTGATGCGAAAATTGTAGACCAGATAGGTGTGGAGGTAAGAAATAAGGTTAATGAAAAGGTCTTCAGGAAGATAGAACCAGAAGATAAGATCTTAGTATTGCCCCATTGTTTGAGACATGCCGATTGCCAGGCTAATCTGGATACATCTGGTATTGTTTGTCAAAACTGTAATAAATGTGTTATTGGTGTCTTAAAGAACAAAGGAGAGGAAATGGGTTATCAGGTTTTTATTATACCCGGATCCCAGTTCCTGAAGAAGATAGTGGAAAAAAATAAGTTCAAAGCCATATTAGGAGTGGCCTGCTACCAGGACCTAAACCTCTGTATGATGAAGGTTTCTAAGTACCGGGTTCAGGGAGTGCCTCTACTTAGGGATGGATGTGTTAACACCAAGGTAGATTCAAGGGCTGTGCTGGAGAAAATGGGTGCAACTATACCCGGAGATAGTCAGATTAAGATGGACAGCTCCTGCAGCATGGAAAATAATCGTAAAAAAACTATCTAACTTATTTAAGTGTTTTTAAATGTATGCTTATTAATATAGCACTGGTTTATTGTTGATCTACCTGGGATTGCTTATTAAGAAAAGTTTTTTATATTTTTTTTAGCTTCAACTTCCAATCTAACCATATCTATATTAATTCCATCCTTTTCCCAGTTAGGATACTTTTCAAGATATCTGGCAGCTATAGCATCTATAAATTCTTCTCGGAGATTTTCTGGCACGCGCTGAGTGTATGGCAGCCAAGTAGTGCGTATCCATCCTTTAAAGCTTTCCAGATCTTTATAAGTCATTATTCGAGGTAAAAGCTCTGCCCTTACTGGTTTAAGATTGGCCTTTTTAATCCATTTGTTGTACTCTTCCGGGTCATAAAATCCAAATGGAAATTGGAAGTTCTTAAAATAGGGCTGCCATTTTTCTTCATCTATTAGTTCATCTGCCTCATCCAGTATTTCTTTACCATTACCACGTCCTCCCTGTTGAATTAAAAGATAGCCGTCGGTTTTTAGGCTTTCTTCTATTCTTTCCAGTACTGGAAGCTGATCCTTAACCCAGTGTAGGGCTGCATTTGAAAATACCAAATCAAACTCATTTTCAAAGTCGATATCTCTAAAGTCCATTATTTTAAAATCGAGATTATGATAATCTTGGGATGGGAATGTTTTCTTTGCAAGTTCAATCATTTCACTTGAACTATCAATGCCCAGTATAAAACCGTTGGAAAGATATGATGATATTTCCGCTGTTATTTTACCATCACCACAGCCAACATCCAGTATTCTTTCGTTTCCATTAAGTTTGAGCTTTATTATTAACTCTTGGGCCCATCTCTGCTGGGCACTAGAACTTTTTTGATAATCCTCAGCATCCCATTTGTACATAGAACTCTCCCGTAATTTTTAATCACTATAAATAAAGATATCTTCTATCTTTACCTTAAAAAATTCTGCTATTTTGAAGGCCAGAAGCAGGGAGGGGTCATATTTGTTTTTCTCTATGGCGATGATGGTCTGTCTGGTAACTCCTAATTTTTTGGCCAGTTCTTCCTGGGTGATATCCTGAATGGCCCTGTAGACCTTAAGTTTATTTTTCATAATTTATACCCTATCGGATTAATATTTTCTACTGTAGTAAATACGTGCCGAGAAGTACAGGATAAAACAAAGCATCGCTACTGCTATTAACAGGTATCCCATGGTTTGATACTGGGGATGGCTGTTTCTAATGGCTAGAACTATTATTCCTATCCAGATTATTATGGCTATGAGTATACCCAGAGTCATAGTGGCTGCTTTCTCATTTATTAACTGG
>JAJRAE010000068.1 GCA_028682985.1 Methanobacterium sp. | reverse complement strand
TTGAACATGATTATTACCCTTATTTAGTTATTAAAAAAAAAATATTAGTAAATATGTGAAAATTTAAAATAATAAGTTTTTTATTCTATTTTATGAGCCACCACAGCAGTTCCATAGGCCAGAATTTCCTGCATTATATCGGATATGTCGTTGGAGTCATATCTAACACTTATTATTGCATTTGCACCGTATTCCACAGCATGTTCTACGGCTCTCTGTAGTGCTTCATCACGAGTGTCTTCCATCATACTCACGTATTCCTTTATTTCCCCACCAAACATGGAGCGTATTCCAGCACCGATCTGACCTCCCACACCACGACTGCGGACGGTTAATCCATATACAAATCCTTTGGTTTCAACTATCTCATATCCAGGCACGTAATTTGCACTGGATATTATGAATTCCTCTACCCTTACCATTCACTACACCTCCAAATAATGAAATTTACATATCATAATATCTATTATATAACAGGGCAATAAATTTAAAGTTATTCCCCTAATAAATTTAAGATTTATTCAATCCAAACCTAATATTTACAATAATATTATTTCTAATAAAAATAGAAAATAATAATAGAAAAACTAAGAACAATCCATTGATTTTCTAAATATATTTTGATAATGAAAATGGTTTTTATTTAATCTATAGGAGAGATGGACTATATGAAAGTACTCATAGCTGATCAGATAAATGAAAAAGGAATTGATGAGCTAAAAGACATCGCAGATGTTGTTGTTCAAACAGATATTACACCAGAGGAGTTAGTTGACTCCATAGCCGATTATGATGCTATCGTGGTTAGAAGCAGGACCAAGGTCACCCGGGAGGTAATAGAGGCCAGCAAGAAGATGAAGATAATAGCCCGGGCCGGGGTTGGAGTGGACAACGTTGATGTGGGGGCCGCCACTGAGAAGGGAATCATGGTGGTAAACGCACCAGAATCAACCTCCATAACCGTAGCAGAACACACCATGGGCGTGCTGCTCTCATTAGCCCGTAAGATATCCATAGCTGATAAATCAGTTAAGGAAGGCAAATGGGAGAAGAACAAATTCATGGGAAGCGAACTATCCGGTAAAACCCTGGGAATAATAGGAATGGGCCGTATCGGAAGTCAGGTAGCAACCAGATGCCAGGCCTTCAATATGGAAGTGCTGGTAAACGATCCTTACATTACTGAAGATGTGGCTGCAAAATTAGGGGCCAAGATAGTGGACCGGGAAACCCTTTTTAGGGAGGCAGATGTGATCTCCATCCATGTACCGCTCACGCCGGAAACTAAACACTCCATAGCTCAGGAGCAGTTCCAGCAGATGAAGGAAAATGCATGCATCATCAACTGCGCCAGGGGAGGAATTATAAACGAGGAAGACCTCTACCAGGCATTAAAAAATGATGAAATCGGAGGTGCTGGGCTGGACGTCTTTGAAAAAGAACCACCAGTAGGCAGTCCGTTACTGGAACTGGACAACCTGGTTGCCACCCCACACATCGGAGCATCCACCAGAGAAGCCCAGAGAGACGCCGCCATAATAGTGGCCAAGGAGATAAAAAAAGTCTTAACAGGTGAATCACCTAAAAACGTGTTAAACATGCCGGTGATGGACCCGGAAACACTCCTTCTAATTAAACCCTATTTCGAATTAATGGCTAAGCTCGGTAAATTCCTGATCCAGACCGCTAAGGGAAACATCAACGAGATACAGGTAACCTATTGTGGTGAGCTGGCAGAATACCCCAAACTTGATATGCTAACCCGGATGATACTGCAGGAAATACTGAACCCCATACTCACCGAACCGGTGAACTTGGTTAACGCCATGGCCGTAGCTGAAAACCGGGGAATAACTGTGGTGGAAGGTAAAAGATGCGAAGTCCACGGACACGACAGCCTGATCCGGGTGGAAATGAAATCCGAAGGCAACAACATAGTAATAGAGGGAGTATCCAATAAGGAACCTAAAATAGTAGTTATAAATGGATACAAGGTTGATGTAGAAACCGAGGGACACTTATTGATATCATCCTACCAGGACATACCTGGTGTTATCGGTGCTATAGGAACCAAGCTGGGCGAACACGGAATAAACATAGCCAAGATGCAAGTAGGCAGAAAAGCACCCGGCGGAGAAGCAGTGATGGTGGTTAAGATAGATCAAACCGTGCCTGAAATAGTTTTAGACGAACTTAAAGAATTTGAACACATCTACGACGCGGTAGTGGTCAACCTGTAAAAATAAGGAGTTTTAATAGCTCCTTTATTATTAATTTATTACAAAATAATTTTTTTGATTAATAAGATTAGTTATGTTTTATTTTAAATTATAAAATAAGTAATCCTTTTTTTTATGCCGTTTTAAACTTAAATGAATAGGTCGCTTTAAGTAAGTTCCCGGCAGCATCTTTAACAGCCCCGGCAGGCAGATAGACCAGGTAATTATTCTTACTAATCCTGCTGGAGGTCATTTTAATGGTTAAGGTTTTACCGCTTATAGTTTTGGATGTCAGGGACACGATCTTCCCGGTGTCCAGATTCTTTATATAAATCCCGGAGAATTTAGAACCAGAAATGATGTTCTCACTGAAGGTTATAGTGATGGGTGTGGTTAGACTGACTCCAGTGGCGTTGTTGGTGGGGCTGGTCTTACTTATCACTGGTGGGGTGGTGTCTTTGGGTTGGGTGGCGAAGGTGAAGGTATATTCATTTTTTAAACGGTTGCCGTAAACATCTTTAAATGAACCGGCCGGTATACAAACCTGGTAGGTGGTGTTGTACAGTCTGCTGGAGGCCTGTTTTATAGTCAGGATTTTCCCACTGATACTGGTGGTTATACTAACTTTAGCCCCTGTGAGAATGTTCTTCAGATAGATGCCGGAGTAGTTCCCGCTTTTTACGATATTTTCATTGAAAGTGATGGTTACCGGCGTGGTAAGGCTGACTCCAGTGGCGTTGTTGGTGGGGCTGGTCTTACTTACCACTGGTGGGGCCGTGTCCGGGGGTATGGTGGTGAATTTAAAGCTGTAAGCACTTATTAAACTGTTACTTACTGAGTTTTTAACCGCCCCCTCCGGAAGATAAACCTGATAAGACGTAAAATACAGTTTATTAGAATTGATGATTAGGGTGTTTCCGACGATCGTCTTAGTTATGCTTATTTTACTGCCGGATGCCAGGTTTTTAAGATATATCCCCGAGTAATTAGCCCCTGCTTTTATGTTCTCATCAAAGGTGATGGTTATAGGGTAAGATATGGGGATCTTGGTGGAGTTTCCAGCTGGATCAGTGGTTTTTACATCTGGCCATAACAACGGTTTTACCGATACAGAGGATGGTAATACCCCGTTAAGGTCGTAGTAGTTTAAGATTTTGCTGTAGGCGTAGATAAGGTTCTGGTAGGGTATGTTATCCAGGCTGCTGTTTCGGTAGCCCGGAGCGTAACTCTTGCTCTTCATATAATATAATATACTATTAGCAATATCCAGATACTCACTTTTATTCAGCGTCCCGCTTTTAACTGTTTCTAGGGGACTTGTGGGGTCGTTATAATCTATAACCCTGATAGATGAGGTGGTTTTACCACTATCAAGGTAGTTTAAGCTTTTAGTTAAAAGGTATAGAAATGTGGGCATGTCCACATAATCAGCAAGAGAGGAACTTAAGGATACCTGGGAGGGTAAATTCTCATATTTCTCGATATAAGCCTTGACATAGGCTGCTGCCTGGAATATATCATCATGATAGGTGTTACTGTAAAAAGGAACTCCTGATGTGCTGGTGTCAGTCAGCCCATACTTGAACAATACGTAGCCTGATGAGCCGTTGTCCAAGGCGGTCTGGATATCAGTGTTTAGTTCACTGGCAGATATAGGGACAGGATAGTCATCGCTGCGGTAGGTCTGTATTCCAGCGACCACTGGTTTTCCACCTGCAGCCTGCACTATGTATTTGGTGGTGGAGCCTATCCAGCTAGTGCCTGCCTGGTAGTTGCCCTTATATATCATGGGCACTAGGAAATCAAGATAGGGAGCTAGCATACCGTAATCTTGACCATAATAATAACCATTGTGATTAGTTTCAGGCATTAAAGCGGCTGATAAGAGTATATTATTCTTATTTGGGATGTTCTGACTGTTAATATTCTGTATAATATTGTATACATCCTGTGTAAAGTCGGTTACATGCTGGGTTCCATTGTATTTGTAAGCGGTTCCAGGATATCGCACGGAGTCCAGGTGTATTCCGGAGATGTTATAATTGGTGGAAATGGAGATTATAGTGTTTATCAGTTTGTTCACCAGATCTGGATTGGTTCCCGGGTCGTACCATGCGGTGCCGTTTTTAAAGCAACCTATCCAAGCATGGATTCTTATCCCGGAATTATTGAATTTATTCAGAAATGGTTCCAGACTGCCTTGAACATTGCTCTTATCAGTAGATATAAATAGATCAGTAACACCTGCATCTTTAAGTGCAGATACATTCATCGTATTTAAAACACTGACTCCATTATTTATCCAGTATCCTCTGATAGTAAGAGTTCCCTCTGAATAGACTTGGGACTGATTATGGACTATGTAATTCTCACTGGATGAATTATTCTGGGTGCTTGCTGCAACAGTTGATCCACAGATGGACAAAACAAGAATAAGTACGGTTGCTGTAATTGTTAAATAATTTTTAATAGGAACGACTCCGTATAAACTTATATTTCTTTTAAATTAGTTGAATAATAGATAAAATTTTAGTAGTTATAAAGGTATCCCTAATCCTTTATTAATGATTTAACCTAATATAAAGGGAAATATAAATAAGAAGGATATTATATGACCTTAAAATCAACCCGCTCACCAAAACTGTTGTAGGCATTTATACTATCCAATGTATAGGGCTGGGCTATGATCATATGAAATAATCCATTTTTGGAGAAGAAGTGCAGATCAGCGCCGGAGGGATTGGCATTATAACCGGGGTGGCTGTGCACCGAGCCTATACCCTCATCAATAAGAGGCATCATAAACAAGTTCATCACCGCCCCCTGGTCTGAGGTCTCACCGGGAAGAAAGAGCAGGCCATCAATGAGTAGAACATTATCTTTGACCTTACCCTGCAGCATGGCCACAAATTCCTTTGGATAAGAATTCCGGGCAATCTGCAGGATTTCATCAACCACTTCCCGGTCGATGTTCACCTCCTGAAACATCTTCCTGTCTGTGCCTAACAAATAGTTCATCAGTCTCTGAAACAGGCTTAAATTTTCCATAATAACCGGTATCCAAACGTAAATCCAATTTATTATTCCTTAATTATCTTTTTAGAATAAAAAAAATCTCCACTAAAAATGGGCAGATCACAATCTAGATAGGGTTTAAACCGCTGTGAAGTGACTTTTTTGTCTTTTATAGGGTTATAACCTTCTATCTCTATTTTTTCCCGGTATATGGCAATACCCCTCCTCTGCCAGGAAGGTACCTCGGTAATTTTTATCTGGTTCTGGTAAAGTAATTCATGTAAACCCTGTTTTTCTCTCTTATCCAGGATTTGCACAGCCTCCTCTTTACCATACTTTATGCGGAGTGTCCAGTAGGCATAGCCATTCAGACAGTTTCTCCAGGCTTCATTCTGTCTTCCTTTAAAGTACTCCACTAACCCCAAGTTATCCAGAGGAATTATCCGGGAGTCGAAGCTGATTGGTTTAATATCCTGCAAATCAGCACAGAATTTGCTGTTTAAAAGGTGTCTGGTGAAAGCGCTGGATATGAAACTGGCAAAGACTGAGTTAATCTTCTCCACCCTGCCAGAGAAGGGCAAATAATCCAGTAAGACGTTAACTTCATCTGAGAAGATGTAGATAAACCCTGGTGCAAATTCTTTAAAGAAATCCAGACAGGCATCAGTCATTATTTTTACAAAAATACGGTCATAGGGTTTTTCCAGTTCTAAGCGGTAAGCCAGGTTGGAAAAATTTCTACCATCCATTCTAACAACCAGCCGGGAAGAGCAAGGGGCCTTTAAATTAGAGAAAATCTCGCAGTCCTTCATTTTTGATCAGATAATAATTTTTTAGTTAAAAATAAATAAGTTGGTTAACTGGTTTATTAGTTACCTTATTTAGAAAAAAATTTGTTTTTAGTTTTAATTTCATTTTAGAATATCTATCGTAAAATAGAAAAAATTCTTATATAAATAAATATTATTAATTCTAGGTACCAATCTGAAAATTCTCATTCAAACTCTTAAGTAGTTTAATAGCAGAATAGGCGGCTAACACACTTGTTTTGGGATTTATGGAGCACCTCATGTTATGGGTTGTGGTTTTAAGCTCACCAAAATCTCCTATCATATGGACCTCGTGGCTGTTTCGGTCCACATTGGGGTCGGCTATGATTTTAACATCCACTTCCTTGCCGCATGCTATGCTCAAAGTGGCGGCTACGTTGATGTTCATGGGGAATTTCTCTACTGCATCCCCTGCTTTTCCTTCATAGAGTACTGTTTCTGTTTCAGCTGAAATACCAAGAGATTTAGGGTTTTTCCGGGTTATTAGACTAATTTTTTGTATCTTACCAATGGAGGCGGATTTAACACCGTCTAAACCAACGATGGCCCCAGAGGGTACGTAAATACGGGAGTCGTGTTCCTGGGCGATCTTTTTAAGGTTACTCATTAATTCATGATCAAGAAGAGCACCTACACTCATAACTATAACATCTTTACCCCTTTCCAATATCTGGGGCACTATCTCCTTAACGGCCTGGGGGGATGCGGTTTCAATTACCAGGTCCACCCGGTCAAGCAAGTCTTCAATGTTAAGCACTACTGTCCCGTCTACTTGAGAAGCAAGATTCTCCGCTCTCTCCATGTCGCGGTCATAAAAAAATTCGAGATCGACGCCCAGCTTACCTTCGGCTGCAAAATTAGTGATTATATTAGCTATAGCGCCGCATCCTAAAATCCCCACCTTCACAATAATTACCTTACTGGGTGACTGCTGAAGTAGCTGCAGCTTCCGAGACAATTTCCGGACTGATTAATAAAATATCTCCCACAGCCTGCACTCTTTCATAAGGTATGTCTATGCTTCCTTCTTCCTGGAGTGGTCTTATCTCATCTCTTTCCGAAGGAACAATGTTTATAGTTGTCTTGATAACATCCCTGATGCCCACATTTTTCTTATCAGGATTCATGGCTACAGCCTTTAAGGTGGATACTCTTCCTTTTTTAATGTTCAATATTACATCTTGTATCCTTCCCACATATTTTCCCCGGGTTGTGTACACGTCTAAATTATACAAAGCTGATAATTCTACCATCAAACCACCTTTTACCTTATTGTTTGTATCTTTTCTATCTTCTCCTTAAAGAAGATTGTCCTCAAATGCACTTATTTCTACATCAATCTTTAAATCATTAAAATACTTATTATAGGTTTAATAATCACCTATACTTAAACTTTACCAATTAAAATGTCAATTACATGGGATTTAGGAATGATTAATTCCAAATGATCAATTGAATTGAAAATTTTTTTAAAAATAAAATCCAATAATAATATTAGAAAACCTAAGATTTTTGATCTGAATCAACAATTTATAAAATTATGGGGGCCTGTTAAATTGACATGGAAGATAAAGGCAGAATGGGACCGGTTAAAGAAAGTAGCGGTGCATACCCCGGGAATTGAGATGTTCTTCGGACTTTTGGACCCTTTTGCATCATTATATGAGCGGGCCTTCAGTCAGATAGATGCCCTTCGGGAGCATGAACAATTACAGTATACCCTGAAGCATGATTTCAAGATTAAGGTAGTGCCCTTGAAGGATACCATAATAAACCTTTCCCTAAAAAAACCCAGTATGAAGGCCAAACTGATAGATCTGGCCCGTAATAGCATGGCATTTCATGGTGA
>JAJRAE010000202.1 GCA_028682985.1 Methanobacterium sp. | reverse complement strand
GGAATGATTCCCTGGTCAATTATAGCAGCTATACAAGTCGTAATATTATTCCTGGTCGCTGTCTTCATGGGATTTCACTGGCAGGGAGGTTTGACATCCATATTGCTAGCTATCCTGGTGGGTATTATTGGTGGGGTTGCTTCCATATCTCTTGGTATGATAATAGCAGCCTTTGCCCAGAATGACAGGCAGGCAGCTAATCTGGGAACCCTGATCACCATACCTTTGAGTTTCCTGGTGGGAGCTTTCTTCCAGTTGCCCAACGTGGAATTCTGGGGACATAACTATAATGAAATTCTGCCATGGACCCATACGCTGGACGCTTTGCGCTCCACTCTTATCTTTGGTGGTGGATGGGATGCCATCTCTTATCAGGTTTATGCCAGTATTTTGTTAACAGTAATCCTGTTTATCATTGGACTGGTTCTATTCTCCAAAAATAGATTAAGTGCAGAAAACTAATAAAACAAATCAGAGGTAATTATTATGTCAGATAAAAAACATGGTCATGTGCACCACAGTAAATCTACCAGGGACATTTTAAACGCTCGAAATATCCTGAAACATGCTGGGCTTGAGTCTGGGGATAAATTCCTGGACGCCGGCTGTGGGGATGGTTTCATATCATTTGCTGCATCAGAAATTGTGAAGCCAGATGGTGAAGTATATGCAGTAGATGTTTATCCTGAATCAATAAAAACGGTAGAAGAGGAAATAGCAAAACTGGATATAAAAAACATAAAGGCAGAAGTAGCCGATATAACAGAGAAAATTCCGTTGGAAGATGAACTAATTGATCTCTGTGTCATGGCCAATGTCCTGCATGGATTCGTGGAGAATGGTGAAGTGGATCCGGTTATGCGAGAGATAACCCGGGTTGTAAAGCAGGGAGGGGCTTTTGGAGTGGTTGAATTTAAGAAGATAGAAGGACCACCAGGACCCCCATTCAAGGTACGCTTAGCTCCCCAGGATGTGGAAGATATACTGGCCCAGTACGGTTGGCAGGTAACAAAAACCGCGGAAGTGGGTGAATATCATTACCTCACACTTGGAATTAAGAAGTAAAATTAAATTTTTTTTCAAAATTTAACGGATGCTCAGGTAATATCCTACAGTTCCACCGGCAGCCCCTATTAATCCGTCCACCATTAAACCAATGATTATTCCAAAGATTCCAAAGGATAGGATATCCATACCGGGCCCCATGTGTAATAGAGCTCCCATAGAAACCATGATTAAGGCGGAAAGAAAACCGGCTAAAATTGCTGTCACTCCTCCGTTTAAAGCTCCGTTTGTCACATTAAGGTTGACACGGTAACCAACCCATATGGCAACTATTAAAAATCCAGCATAGGAGCCTAAACCCCCAGAAATCAAACCCAGTATCATACTGATGATCAGGGTAAAAATAACCCCTAATAAAATTTCCAGATAGTCCAGCATACAATATTCCTGATTTATTTTAAAATAAACAAAAAAATTAAGTGGGAGAAATTTGACTATTCTATGGCAATTTCTACGCTGGGCTCTTTTTCTTCTTTAGGTATTTCCACCTTTAAAATACCGTTTTTATATTTAGCTTTAGCCTGATCAGGTAGTACAGGTTTCGGTAATTTTACTGTTCTTCTTATGGTACCGCTTTTCCTGTCGGATAGAGTAACATGGACTCCATTAATGGCATGTTCAATGTCGAATTTGGCCTCAACCATAACCTTATTTTCGGTTACCTTTAAATTTATATCTTTTTTCTTTATGCCGGGTAAAGCAATGTGTATTATAATATTTTCATCTGTTTCTATAAGGTATTTGCCTGGTAAGAAGTTGTAGTCTATGATTGATTTTTCAATATCCTGTCTCACCACATCCACTGTTTTGGCTGTGTCTTCCAACATCTGCTTAACAAAATCTCTCATATCCATAATGTCGTTATCTTCTTTCATGAATTTAACACCCCTTACTTTTCTTTATTGAATTGTTTACTATTAATAAGGATATATAATTTTCTCCTAATTTAGGATGCATTATTAATACTATTATTAACGATTTCTCAGCAATGAGATAGTTAAAATAAGAGCGAAAAATGCAGCTAACAGGAATATAACCATACCTATTGATGAAAAACCAATCACTGCCATGGGCATACCCTTATCTGTTTGCAGGATAAGGGAAGAGCCAATTATAAGGGAGGATATAATCAGTCCTAAAGTAATACGATTGGCCACTTTTTCTATCTGTCTAGAGAAAACATCCAGTTCTTTAAATTCTAATTCTGTCCTGATTTTTCCCTCTTCAATCCTCAGAAATATCTGATTTATGGTTTCTGGCAGGTCTTTGATCAGATGTTCCAGTTCAAAAAGATACTGGGTCTGATAATTAAGCAGTCTCAGCGGATTCAACCTCTTCTTTAAGAGTTTTTTTATAAGAGGCCGGGCTACTTCAATACCATTGAAACTTGGATCCAGTTTAACACCGAGATCTTCGGCCATACTTAAAACTCGTCCCAGGAGTATGAAGTCGCGGGGTAGCTTTATCTTATGTTTAACCATTATGTTAGGTTTGCTGAACTCGGTGATCATTCCACCCACGTCTTTTATCTCAGCACCGTAGTATTTGTCCATGAGATCAATCAGGTCCGTCCTCAATTCTTCAATGTCTGTATCTTCGTTGATGAGTCTCATATATTTCATCTGGTTGATCATGCCTTTGATATCGTAATTAACGGTATAGACAAAGAGTTCAGCCAGGTTATTCATGAATTCATTATCCAGATGTCCTACCATGCCAAAATCAACGAAACAGAGAGTATTATTAGATAGAACTAGCAGATTTCCTGGGTGAGGATCGCCATGGAAGAAGCCGTGCATGAATATCTGTTTAAAATAACATTCAGTACCAATTTCTGCTATTTTTTTAGGATTTATTCCACTTGAGGGGGTAATATCCGTGATTTTTATCCCATCAATGTAGTCCATGGTCAACACCCGGGTGTTAGTGTATTCCTCATATACTTTCGGGGCGCATAAATGACTATCATCCTCAAATATGGTACGGAATCTTTCTATATTGCGGGCTTCCTGTTCAAAATCCATCTCCTTAACAATTACACGTTCAAATTCATCAACAATTCCTATAAGATTGTAATATTTTAAATTAGTAACCCTGTTCTCCACTTGCCCTGCCAGGTAGCGTAAAATAACAATATCTTTCTTTATCTGGGTTTCTATTTCATTTCTCTGAACTTTAACTGCTACTCTGGTACCATCTTTAAGTCTGGCTTCATGAACCTGGGCAATTGATGCAGAGGCAATAGGGATTTCATTAAATTCTTCAAAAAGGTTATCCAGTGAATTTTCTAGGTCTGTTTCCACAACATTTCTTACGGATTCAAAGGATATGGGTGGAACTTCATCCTGTAACTTGGCCAGTTCATCAGCCACCTCCTTACCAACCAGATCCGGACGGGTACTCAATACCTGACCTAATTTTATGAAAGTTGTTCCCAATTCTTCCAGAACTAAACGCAGCCTTTTAGGAGCTTCATTATCAGAGGTTTCTTCAAATTCTTCAGAACTAATATAGGGGACTTTAAATCTCTTTTTTAAGCCGGAACGTTCCAAAATATTTCCGAACTGGTATTTGGCCAGTACTGATATTATCTCTCTGACCCTTTTGTAGTCTGGTTTCTGATCTTTAAATAACCCTATATTCATTAAGAGAATAATAATAATTCAAATCATATAATACTTTTCACCAGAAAAAAGGCATTAGCTTAATAAACTTGGGTGGTGTTGAAAACGAATCGGGCATCAAAAATATTCCTATTATTATCACTTCTATTAATATTATTGGCCTTTTTCATGGTCAATTTTCAGAGTAAATCCCAGAATACCCCGATATCTGGATTGTTTATCATATTAATGGCCATTCCCTCTTATTACGCCCTTTATCGGTGGTTGGGTTTAGGGAAATCTGTAAGTATACTCCTTATTTTAAGTTTATACGCCTTCATTATTGAAACATTTGCAATAATCACCGGATTTCCCTATTCATCATTCCATTACACGGATCAGATTGGGTTTAAAATCGCAGGGTATACTCCTTATACTCTTCCTTTTGCCTATGTGCCTATTTTTCTCGGTTCAATTTATCTGGCAAGTATTATATCAAGAAATATTTACAGTTATTTCCTTATCACCACTTTCATTGTCTTATTGGTTGATATAATGCTGGACCCCGCTGCAGTAGCTCTTAAATTCTGGATATATCATTCTCCTGGGATATTTTATAATGTTCCTTTGATGAATTTTCTGGGATGGATTTTAACCGGGTTTTTAGCAGCCTTAATCACCTATCCCTTATTAAGTAAAGAATTATTTCAAAGTAAACCTTCTGCATTAGTCTCCAGTTTATTTTTAATTTTAAGTTTCTGGATGTCGGTATGCTTCTATCTTGGCCTAATTTTACCTGGATTAATTGGCCTGTTTTTATGGCTATTTGTTTTATGGATTACCCGTATGGATGTTGCTATATTTTCTAAATACACTATTTAAGAGCAATTATTTAATATTTAGTTTGTTTGTTATGGGAAGGTAACAAAATATTTTAAATAAAACCTAAAATAAATTTTAATATATAAAATATTTTTGAATAATATGAAGGGGGAAATGTTTCCATGGATATTATAGTAGTTGGATCCGGTTTTGGTGGTCTTTCTGCCGCATCTTTACTGGCGAAAGACGGATTTAATGTGACTGTTATTGAAAAAAATGAACAACCTGGCGGAAGAGCCAGTGTTTACAGCGAGGATGGTTTCTATTTTGATATGGGCCCCTCCTGGTATCTTATGCCTGATGTTTATGAGAATTTCTATGCAGAGTTTAACAAAAAACCAGAGGATTTTTTTAAATTAGAGAAACTAGATCCATCCTACCGTATATATTTTGGTGATACCGAAATGGTGGATGTGGCTGCCGATATTGAAAAGAATTACCAGCTTTTTGATAGACTGGAGGAGAATGGTGCTGAAAAGCTCAAGGAATACTTGAAATCCTCTGAGGAATTATACGAATTTTCCTTACATGAGATGCTCTATAAAGATTACAAGTCTATATTGGATTTTCTAAATGGTAAACTGTTACTACAGGGGTACAAACTTAATATCTGGGAGAACCTGCAGCATTATGTTAATAAGAAGTTTGAAAGTGATGAAGCCCGGAAAATACTGGAATATGCCATTGGATTTCTGGGAGGCTCACCAGCAAACACACCATCCTTCTATCATTTGATGTCCCATGTAGATCTTACTATGGGAGTGTTCTATCCCCAGGGAGGTATGCGAAAAGTTGTTCAGTCATTATATGAACTGGCTAAATCTTATGGGGTGGAATTCCGGTTCAACGAACCAGTGGAGATGCTTGAAGTACATGATCATAAGCTAAAACGGATAATAACCAGTAAAGGGACTTATGATACTGATTTAGCTATTGTAAACGCTGATTACCCCCATTCAGAACTTGATCTATTAACCAAGGAAAACAGAACCTATGATGAGAAATACTGGGATAGCAGAGTGATGGCGCCATCAGCCATGGTGGCATATCTGGGAGTGGACACCCAGTTCGAAAAACTGGTTCATCATAACCT
>JAJRAE010000042.1 GCA_028682985.1 Methanobacterium sp. | reverse complement strand
TCGGCTGTATTGATATCTGAGAGGACCAAGTCCACCTGATTATCCAGTGGTTCTAAATTCTCTAACTTACCTGTGGATTCATTATCAACTATTATTACCTGATTATCCTTGTATAATCTTTCTGCTATGTGGCTGCCAATGAATCCTAGTCCACCGGTTACCACGATTTTTTTATCCTTAATAATACTCACTCCGTCTAAATAATGTTTCTGCATAAGCATCTAATATTTATTTATTATATGTAAATTTATAAAATAAAATAACATTATTATAATAATTTGCCCCCCCTATTTTTTAGCAATTTCCATTAGGGGATTGTATTTATGCTCAACTTCCCTCCCGGGGCTTCGGTTGAGGAGCCATTTTATGAAATTCTTCTTATCCTGGGTGTTTCCTTTTTTAAATTCAAGGGTAAATCTCCTTAAGAGGTAGGCTATACGGTAGGGTTTGGTGTTGGCTATGTTTTCCACCTGTTTTTTCATTATCTGGATGTCTTCTTCCAGTTCTCTAATATGGGTTAATTTTTCTTCCCTTTTTTTCTGTAAGCAGTTCAGATTTTCCTTATAATAATTGGTCTGAATCTTATAATCCTTTATATTATCCTTACAGGACTGTTTATCCTGTTCCAGCTTGAATTTTTCCTGTTTTAACCTATCTATTTCACTGGTTAGCTGGTCTCGTTCCAGTTCTAGTTTTTTTATTCTTTGACTGGATTCCTGGTTCTGCATTTTGTCCTCTTAAATAAGTAAGCCGTTATTTATTATTTATTTAACTCGATTTATTATAAATATTGAATGAATTATTATTTTATCTAAATAAGAAACGGAATTTCAATTTAATAAATGTGAAATACAAATTCTTTTTAAGTTTAACTTTATATCTTTGTATATAACTTTATAGGTTTTTGGTTAAGTAATAACATTCAATTGATGGTAGCAGGCATGCTTGAAAGACTTAAAAAACGAGACAGTCAGGATAAATCTGTTAAGGATGGTATAAGCCTTATAATAGCCAGTCCTCAGGATGACTTCTCACTTATGGATTCTGTTATTAAACAGACCATAGACCGATCATTATTTGAGGTTATAATCGTCCTCAATAGGAATATTGATCAGGAATCTGCAGATAATGATATCAATAAAGGTACATCAGAAATAATCCAGTCTGAATTGGATAAAATCCAGTCCAGAATTCCATCACTTAATGTTAGGGTTATAAAATATTTCAATCAAATTTCTGATCTAAAACTAATTGATCAAATTTTCAATAATTTCATGCATGGTTTAGAAGAGGTCAACCGGAAGTTCTTTGTCTTTGCCAGAGGGTCTGATAGATTTTCCCCTGATTTTCTAAAGGAAATCTATAAAAAGAGCCGGGAAGATCGGGTAGTTATACCTCAAAGAAGCCTGGTTAATGAAAAATCCAGCTACATCCCAGAATATGAAATGAACAACCCATCATATAAGACATCAAACAAACAACTACTCGAAATATCAGACCTAAATACGGGTATTTTGATACCAACATCAATGGTCAAATATATAAAACATCAACCCTACCAAAGGATGCTTTTTTTCTGGAAAATTTTACAAAAAATTCCCACTATCCATCTCCTGAAAGATGAAAAAGCCGTTTACTTCTTTGATAAGTCTTCAACAGCTGTCCCTGAAGATGAAACCCCAGAAAACATTTTAAAAGTTGTTAAAGAATTAAACCACATCATGGAAGACCTTGAAAATAATCCTAAAAAGGGTTTGTTCAAATATAAATCAAGTTTCTCGATTATAAAACTATTTAAGGAAAAAATAATCCAGGAAACCCTTAAACTCAACAGCTACCTCAAGAAACATCCTGAAAAAGCGGAAGATATCCGGAAAGCAGTCCAAGGTAAGAACGTACCCTACCCCATTCTTAACATGGGTTTAGCAAGTGACCTGGTAGTGTCCTACTGTTTTCCCCCATACGCTGATACCAGTGGAAACAACATGGCCAAAAGAGTCAGGGAATACGGCAGGGTGGTTGATGTAGTTCAATGCGATATGACCGGCATGAGGAAGCTGGACCCCCACCTGGAGGTTATAAGCCAGGAATATGTTGAAAACCAGATCATAATACCTTCAAAACCATCATTCGGAGGATGGAGAGAGATACTTGACTTCATAGAGAGGGGTGTGGAAGAGTTATCACGTCTGGTGGGGGAGAAAGGGGAATACCAGAGGATGTACAGTCGGGCTATGTTTCCCGCCTCTCATCTCCTGGCCTTCCAGTTTAAAATCAAACACCCCCAGATCAGGTGGATTGCAGAGTTCTCAGACCCCCTGATTTATGATATCAAATCCCAGGAGAGAGTAGTAAAAATAGAAGATGAAACTTACCTGGAAATGATAAAACAGGAAGTTCAGCACATAGGAGTTCCGGAATACCACATTTCCAACCTGTTCTTCCTGGCTGAATATCTGCCCTACCTATTTGCTGATGAACTGGTTTTCACCAACCAGAATCAGCAGGAGTACATGACTAAAAATTTCCCCATAAAAGAAGTTCAGGACATGATAGAAGAAAAGTCCACCATTCAGAGACACACCACCCTGCCGGAGCACTTCTACCACCTCTACAGTTCAAACTACACCCTGGAGGAAAAATATGTTAACCTGGCCTACTTCGGATCCTTCTACGAAACCCGGAACCTGAACCATGTATATACGGCATTAAGTAGCCTGGAGGACGAATACCAAGACAGCTACCGGCTGCATATCTTCACCACCGACCTGAAGGAAGTGAAAAAGCACATCCCATCATCAATTAAGGGACAGATAAAGGTCAATCATTACCTGAATTACTTGGAGTTTCTAAATCTAACCACCAGATTCCATTGTCTTATAGTGAATGACTCACACACTGTAAGGTATAAAAATATAAATCCCTACTTACCATCTAAATACAGTGATTACCTGGGAAGCAGAACCCCAATCTGGAGCATCTGTGAAGAAGGCAGCGCCTTAAGCCAGCTTCCCTCCAGGTACAAATCATATCTGGATGATGACCAGTCCGGCATAGATACAGCCAGACGGATAATAAAAAATGAGAAATTAAAGCCAGAAAATTACCATAAGGACAAATAAAATAATGAGAATTAACCCCATAATAAAGTGATATCTATTACGAGCCTAGAAACCGATAAAAAATATGTAGTAACCCTGGAAGAACTTATAGATGTAGATTTCCCCCTGGATGAGCCCTTCTTTTTACTGGTTAATCATGAAGGAGTTAAATATGAATTTATCATCCGCTTTGCCAGTGATAATCAGGGACTCATAGCTTTTGGCAGCGGAGCCTACAATCCCCGTAAATACAACCCACCGGTATTCAACAGGCACAGCTGGATCAACGACTTCAAACAGTCCGTGTTGTACTATAACGACCCCACCCTATACAACGATAACATTATAACTCTGGGATGGGGTGTGGGCAGACATGATGAATGGTACCTGGAAGTTATAGCTCGAATTATAGGATCACTCACACATTTACAAGGCATAAAAAACCAGGACATCCTCTTTTTCGGGAGTAGCGGAGGGGGATACACATCCATAATATTATCTACCATTTTAAAGGGCAGCGCAGCTCTGGTGAACAATCCCCAGATATATCTTAAAAAATACCGAGCCGGCCACTGGAAGAACATGGTTAACGCCTGTTTCCCTGGCTTAGAAGATGAGATCATCCTGGAGAAGTATGGATACCGCTTTGATGTTACCGAGATCTTCGGCAGAGAAAATCATATACCAAAAATCACCTACCTGGTAAACATCAACTCAGAAAATGACTTCCAAAACCAACTCCAACCCTTCC
>JAJRAE010000236.1 GCA_028682985.1 Methanobacterium sp. | reverse complement strand
GAAGAAATAGCAGATTACATTCTAAACCGGGTGGGGGCCTGCGGAGTGGCCTGGGGAGCTTACTCACAGAAAGCAGCTTCCATAGCAACTGGAATTAATAGATGGGGAATACCGGTAGTAGTAGGGCCTCATGGAACTAAATATCGCCGATTATTCCTGGGAAGGACTGATAAGCCAGAAAAATGGAGGATCAATGATCTACGCCAACAAGAAGTAGTGGAAGGTGAACCCGCCCCAGAACACCTGCTTTACGCTGCTGAAAACCGGGAAGAAGCCACAGTAATGATTTCCAAACTCTGCATAAGACCCAACGACACCCCCAAAGGAAGACAGATTAAACTGAACCATTATCTGGATCTGCACCGAAAATATTTCGGAGATCTACCCACTGATATTCATAAATTTATAAGAAACGAAAAAGACATCCCCATAACCTACAAAAAAGAGGTCGCTAACCACCTGGAAGAAGTGAACTGGAAGCCAAGAGCATTACCTAAGGAACCATCCATAATGGAATTTCAGGAAGATAAAAAGTTAAGTGAGGGAAAATAATGGATGAAAGAGTGATCCCCTGGCAGCCAACTGTGATAGCTGGACCCAAACAGGCACTGTTGGTAACTCCAGAAACAGCAGAGATGATGATCCAGAAAGCAAAAAGACCACTTATGGTGATGGGCCCACTTTTAAACGACAGCCCAGCACAGGATCTGGCCATAAAAATAGCCAGAAAATGGGAGATCCCCATAGTAAGCACTGGTGATGCCTATAAATCACTTAAAGAAAAGGGCGTAACCAGCAAAGCCTATGGAATGGTGGAAATTGTTAACCTGCTAAAGGATCCCGAATGGAAAGGTATTCAAGAGGGACAGCATGACCTGGTTTTATTCATAGGAGTAAATTATTACATGGGTTCACAGGGCCTATCCACCCTTAAACACTTTGCACCCCACCTGAAAACCCTGACCCTCTGCAAGTTTTTCCACTCCAACGCTGATGCATCATTCCCCAACATGAAGGGCGACCAGTGGATTAAATACCTGGAGAAATTAGCTCAAAAATAAAAAATTAACAATCTCAAAAACCTTACAAAATTGGAGGATTAATTAAATGTTTGAAGATATACCCGTTGATGTCAGCCCCATGCATGAAGGAGAGCGTATAAGAGCAGCCAAGATGTTCGTAGAATTCGCCGGCCCCAAATCCATCGGCGCGGAACTGATACAAGTGGAAGAAGATGTGCAGGATGGGTCAATAGAAGTACTAGGCCCCGAATTAACCGAAATGACTCAGGGTGAGAATTATCCCTTCGGAATATCTGTAAAGATACAGGGAGAAAAGCTGGAAAAAGAATTAGAAGGAGTTATAGAACGCCGAATACATGAACTAAGTAACTATGTAAAGGGCTTCATGCACCTGAACCAGCGGGATCAGATATGGTGCCGGGTTAGTCAGGAGGCTCATGAAGCCGGCTTCACACTCAGCCATTTTGGTAAAGCACTTTCCATTCTCCTTAAGGAAGACTTTCCACTCATCGAAAATATTGCAGTAACCATAATAACTGAAGAAAGTGAGGTAAAATTATTCCTGGAAACAGCCAGATCTGCCTATGATTATCGAGACGCCCGGGCCCGGGAACTCAGTGATGAGGATGTGGATGTTTTCTATGGATGTACCATGTGCCAGTCCTTCGCACCCACCCACGTATGTGTAGTAACCCCAGACCGAACCGCGCTCTGTGGAGCTATCAACTGGTTTGACTGCCGGGCAGCGGCCAGAATGGATCCAGAAGGACCAATATTCGAACTGGAAAAGGGAGAAGTAATAGATAGTGAGAAAGGAGAATACTCCAATGTGAACGCCACTGTGTCAGAGAAATCCCAGGGAACAACAGAAAGAGTGTATCTGCACAGTCTATTTGAATATCCACACACTTCCTGCGGATGTTTTGAAGCAGTAGCATTCTACATACCTGAGCTGGACGGTATCGGCCTGGTTAACCGTGATTTCAGAGGACAAACACCACTGGGAATACCATTTTCCACCATGGCCGGCCAGTGCAGCGGAGGTAAACAGGTAGAGGGATTCACCGGACTAAGCATTGAGTACATGAAATCACCCAAATTTCTGCAGGCCGATGGAGGATATCAGAGGATAATCTGGATGCCCCTGGAACTGAAAGAGTCTCTGAGGGAATTTATACCTGAAGACCTTTATGATAAGATACCCACAGAAGAAAATGCTGAATCCATCAAAGATATAAGAAAATATCTACGGGAAAATGAACATCCCATCATGGAAAGATTAAGCCAAACCAAGGATTCAAATGAAGAAACAACCGAAATAACGGAATTAGATGCACCTAGTGATTTTACAGAGTGGGAGGACGATACCACACCAGTGGCTTATCTGCCTGAGATGTCAGTACCCGGCTCTGATGGGGTGCGGATAATACTTAAAAATGCCAGGGTCTACGCTGAAAAAGTCATAATAAAAAAGGAGCGCAAATAACCCTTTAAAAATGGGAGGTTTATACTTTGATAATTGCAGTTAGTGGCAAAGGAGGAACCGGGAAAACGCTGGTATCATCTCTCCTAATAAAATCCATTAGAGGAAAGGGCCGAGATATCCTGGCCATAGACGCTGATCCTGATTCCAACCTGCCGGAAGCACTGGGAATCCAGGTAGATCGAACTGTAGGAGATATCAGGGAAGAGCTGAAAAAAGACACCGCACAGGGAAACCTGCCAACCGACGCCAATAAATGGGATATTTTGGATTATAAAATAATGGAATCCATAATAGAAACCCCAGAATTTGATCTGCTGGTGATGGGCCGGCCGGAAGGAAGCGGATGTTACTGTGCAGTAAACAACATACTCCGGAAAATTATAGAAACCATTTCCCAAAACTATGACTACATAATCATAGACACCGAAGCTGGACTGGAACATCTAAGCAGAAGAACCACCCAGAACGTGGATGTGATGCTGGTAGTAACCGACCCATCCAAAAGAGGGATATTAACAGCTAAAAGAATAGAAGAACTTTCAGACGAACTTGACATATCATTTAAAAACATGTACTTGGTACTGAACAGGGTTAAACCACAAAATGAAAGTGTGATCTTAGAAAAAGTTAAAGAAATTAAACTGGACATTGCCGGTACCATCTACGAAGATGAATTAATAGAAAATTATGATATGGAAGGAGAACCACTTATTAACCTACCAGAAGATTCACAGGCAGTTGAATCTGTATCACAAATAATTGAAGATTATTTAATGAGATAATATATGGAATTAATAAGAATTTTAGATTGATATTAAAAAGGAAGTGTATGATATTATGGATAAAATGACTCAGCTTCTTAAATTACTGGAAAAAACGGACTCAATAGAGATTAACGAGTTCAGGATGGATTTTGATGAACTGGAACTCCAGATAGTGCCGGCCGTCCAGCAAGCTATAAAGAAATCACAGAAACAGAGGGAGAAGGAGATGTTAGAGGCCATCAAATTCGTACCCCCTATTGACTCCTATCCCGGTGAAGTGGCAGAAGTCCAGCTGGGCGCAGGTAAAAGAAAATCAGTGTACCTGGGTGGGCAGAAAGCATTATACAGATTTGAAGAACCACAACCCAACCCACCAGTTGTAACCTTCGATGTATTCGACATACCCATGCCCGGGCTACCCCGACCAATCCGGGAGCACTTTGAGGATGTGATGGAACACCCCGGAGAGTGGGCAAAGAAGGCAGTTAAGGAGTTCGGAGCGAATATGGTAACCATCCACCTCATAGGAACCGGCCCCAAAGTAATGGATAAAACACCCCGGGAAGCAGCTCAGGACATAGAGGAAGTTTTACAGGCAGTGAACGTACCATTGGTTATCGGTGCTTCTGGAGATCCTAAAAAGGATCCCATAATACTGGAAGCCGCCGCCCAGGCAGCAGAGGATGAAAGATGTCTACTGGCATCAGCCAACCTTGACCTGGACTATAAAAGAATAGCCCGGGCCGCTATCAATCACAACCATGCGGTGTTATCATGGTCCATAACCGACGTGAACATGCAGAAAACCCTGAACCGATATCTTATGAAAGAAGGTTTAAATGCCGAGGATATTGTAATGGACCCCACTACATGCGCACTGGGATATGGGATAGAATTTTCCATAGACGTCACCACCCGAACCAGACTGGCCGCACTTAAAGGTGATAAGGACCTGCAGATGCCAATGTCCTCAGGTACCACCAACGCCTGGGGTTCCAGGGAAGCCTGGATGAAAAATGAAAACTGGGGACCCACCGAGTACCGTGGACCTATCTGGGAGACCATAACTGGACTGACCATGATGCTCTGTGGAGTGGACATATTCATGATGCTACACCCGGCATCTGTGAAGATTTTAACAGAGATTGGAAACACCTTCACCAAGGAATATATGACCAGCGACCTACCGGATGTATCAGAATGGATAACCCAGCTGGAGAATTAAATTTATGTTAATAACTATGCTAGTAATAGGAGGATATTAATTTGCGCGCAACTGCAATGGATATTTACAGATTACTTCCTAAAACCAACTGTGCCAAATGTGGAGAGGCATCATGCATGGCCTTCGCCACTAAACTCTCAGAAAAAGAGGCTGATGTAAGTCTATGCACACAGATGACCGATAAAGAGCGAGATAAGCTACAGGAGGTCCTGGCACCGGCAGTAAGGGAAGTGTTGATTGGAACCGGAGAAAATGCCATAACCATAGGTGGAGATGAAGTACTGTACCGCTATGAATTAACCTACTATAACCCCACCTCCCTGGTGATAGAGGTAAGCGATGACCTCAGCGATGAAGAATTTGAGGATAAGGTTAAGAAGGTGGATGAATTTGAGTTTGAAAGAACAGGAGAGAAGCTTAAACTAAACGCCATCGCTATTAGAAATAAATCAGGAAGCACTGAAAAATTCACCCAGGCTGTGAATAAACTAAAAGACTCCAGATTACCCCTTATACTATGCTCATTTGACACGGATTCAATGGAGGCAGCCCTTAAGATAGTGGGAGATAAAAGACCCCTAATATATGCTGCCACCGAGAATAACCTGGGAACCATGGCCAGTCTGGCTCTGGAATACGACTGCCCACTAACCCTATTCGTACCCCACGACCTGGAGAAGATGAAAGAACTCTCCTGGGCCCTGAGATCCAAAGGAGTCAAAAATATAGTCCTGGATCCTGGAACATTTGTAAAAGGAGGTACCGGGGATACCCTGGATGAATTTAGAATGATCAGAAGATTGGCTGTGGAGAAGAAGGACCCTGACTTTAGATTCCCAATCATGGGCGTCCCCGCCATTTACTGGCTGTTTGGTAAGGAAAATGATGTGGTTAAAGGCATCAGAGAATCAATAACCGCGGCTAAACTTATGAACTCCTATGCAGATATTCTTATAATTCATGGAACCGAGATGTGGGAATTAATACCAGTATTGACATTAAGACAGAGCCTTTACACTGACCCCAGGAAGCCGCAGGCAGTGGACGCCGGTCTCTATGAGTTTGGTAAACTGGATGAAAATTCACCAATCATAGTCACCACCAACTTCGCCCTGACATACTACACGGTTGAGGGAGATCTTAAATCAGGCAAGGCCAACTGCTACCTCTTAGTGGTGGACACCGGAGGAAGGGCAGTGGATGTATCAATAGCTGGTAACCAGTTCACTGGTAAGGCAGTGGCAGAGCTTATCAAGGAAGTGGGTATCGAGGATAAGGTAACTCACAGAAAACTGATAATACCCGGCTTGGGAGCCCCGGTAAGTGGTGAAATAGAGGATGATACTGGTTGGGAAGTGATGGTAGGACCTAGAGACTCCTCTGAAGTACCTGACTTTTTAGGTAAATTAGCAGAGGAAGCTTCGAAGTAATAAGAGAAGTTTTCTTATCTCTAAACTACTGAGTTAAAATAATAAGATGTGAACACTAATGAAAACGTTAATGGTTATGGATCCCCGCATGTGCACTGAATGCATGGACTGTATAAACGCATGCCAGAAGGAGCACGGCACCTCCCGGGCAAAGAAATCAAGCACAGTTCCGGTGTTCTGCCTGCAGTGCCACCCAGATAAGGCGCTCTGTGCCAGGATATGCCCAACAGGGGCTATAAAGGAGAAAAATGGTGCTTTATATGTGGATGAAGATATATGCATTCTCTGCCGGTTATGCATGGTGGCCTGTCCAGTGGGTATGATGGTTATAGATAATGATAGAAAATCCATGCAGAAATGTACCCTGTGCATGGACTCAGACTGCATCATACCTGCCTGTGTGGAGGCCTGTAAGGACAACGTCCTGAAAGTTTTCTCTATAGAGGAGCTTGAAGAACTTAAAAATGATGTGTCCTATGCTGATATTTTAAATGAAGTCATGCGGGATTATCAAAAGAAAAAGTAAAACAGTTTTTTATTGGAATTTTATTTTTTATTATTTTCCATTTATTTTATTAACCTGATAATCCCATCTATTTCTTATTAACCACCTTATTTCCCTTTATTTTAACTCCTTCCCTTTTAAGCAGTTCTTTTTTCATTTCACTCCCCCCACCAAATTTGCCAACGGTTTTATCTGACCTTAAAACCCGGTGGCATGGAATAATCAGGGGGAAGGGGTTCCTGGCAAGGGCGGTTCCCACAGCGCGATAGGCATGGGTGTTAAGTTTTTGGGCAAGTGATTTATAGGTTTCAAACTTTCCTGTGGGGATGTTATATGTTTCCAGGAGAACATTTCTCATGAATATAGTTTTTATGGGGGATTTTTGGTTATCACAGTTTAATTCAAGTTGTTCCAGCTCCAGTTTTGAGTTTTCTCCAAAGTAGAGCTTGGCTACTTCTCGTGCTATATCCTCATATTCCGGTGATAACTCATAATCAGGGTAATGTTCTGAAATCTCCTTTAACGCCTGTTTTTTATCTGCATGTGGGAGCATGATCTTCAATATCTTGTTGGTGGAGGGGTAGATTGCCACCAGGAAAAATAACTCACGGGAATGATAGAT
>JAJRAE010000210.1 GCA_028682985.1 Methanobacterium sp. | reverse complement strand
TATAGCATGGCTAGTGGCTATTTTACTCAGGAGGAGAAACCCACCAGAAGTATCTAAATAACCCACTAATTTTTTTTTAGTTAATACAAAAAAACTAAGAGTGTAAAATCAAATGAGCGCAATAAGTTCAGTCAGGGATATTGAAAGAGAAACTAATAAAGAAAGTCCCCTCCATTCAATGGACGGGAGAATTAAGCTAATTATTTTAGTATTTATAATTGTATATGCTGTATTTTCCACTCAACTTATGGTAATGATATTTCTGGAAATATATCTCTTGATTTTGATGTATATTTCCCATTTATCTTTCAAATCATCATTTACTAGAGTATTAGTACTACTTCCTTTTGGGGGGTTAATAATAGCATTCCAACCATTTATACATCCTGGAAATGTTATATGGTCCTGGAATTTTGGCATACAGATCACAGATGCAGGCTTTATGTGGGCTGCCCTTTTGATGTCTCGTCTTATAGTTGCTCTTACATCCATAGTGTTATTATCCTCTATTAGTCCTATGCAGGAAGTTGTTCAGTCTTTCCGTAAACTGGGAATGCCCCGGGAATTTGCAATGATTTTCAGTCTCATGATCAGATTTCTTTTCATGTTTTTTGACGAGCTTCAAAGAATATTGCACGCACAGAAAGCAAGATGCTTCAATGCATTTAATAAACAGCTTTCATATAAATGGAGAATGAAACAATTAGGATACACTGTGGCTATGATGTTCCTGAGAGCCTATGAACAGGGAGAAACAGTATACATGAGTATGGTCAGCCGTGGTTATTCCGACGAATCCCAGTTATATCATGATAAAAACAAAAAATTAGGTTCCAGGGAATATATTTTTATCATAAGCACTATACTGCTGGTGGCAGTTATTCAGATACTAGCTATTTATTTATTTTCAAACTGGGGTTATTTGGGAATTAATATTATTTAAAGCAACCAATTTAAAAAAGGAATTATTTCAAAATTTATCTTATTTTACACCTTAGGCTCCAGTCGTTTGATCATGAAGGCCATGAAGGCCACTATGGCTGGGAAGAAGAATAAATATAGTATAAGTAACAGTATTGGAGGCAGTATGGCACCCATAACTGTTGATGCTGCTATGAGCATGACCATGGCTATAACCGGACCCAATATAGCTACCATCATGTAGATCATGGTGAAAGAATTGAGTTTTTGAGCGTAGTCTTTGAGTTTCATCCTCAATTCATAGGCTGTATCATCAGCAATGACACTGAGAGTTTTGGCCAGATCTCCACCACTGGAAAGTGTACGGGTAATCTGGTAAACCGCTCTTTCCAGTCCCTCAGAATTGATACGTTCACTCATATCAATGAGTGCTTTCTCAGTAGTTTCACCGTATCTTATCTCCTCCAGAGCACGGGAGAACTCTTCAGAGAGTGGTCCATATCCAGAAACAGCTACAGATCTCATACTGTCATGCAGCCCTAAACCTGCCCTCAATTCAGTGGACATCTGTCTGAGAGCAAATGGCAGTTCCCGGGCGGCGTCGGATGATTTCCTACCTTTACGCATTCTGGGAAGAAACACGATGAATATGGCCATCATAAGGATGATGACACCAAAAACCAGTCCTATCTCTATTCCAAAACCAAGAACAACTAGAACAACAACTACCAAAGCAAAGGAAACAGCGCCCATACCTATAATAAGTCGGGGGTCCAGTTCTTCCTTCTGTTCTTCTTTAAGGATTTCTTCTAAAGAAGCTTTACGAAGTGCTTCCTGTTTCTTCTTATCCTCTTTTGGTTTTTCTGTTTCTTCGTGCTTTTTATCTATTAAATCCTTAAACATCTCAATTTCTTCTTTATCCATCCGCTTTCGCTTGATAGTTCGGGGAGCACGGGTAGATTGAAAAGATGTTTTTAACTCCTTTTCCCGGAATAATCCTCCGGATGTTTTTGAATCTGATATTGAAGTTTTTAATTCGGATATTTCAGACTTATTTGATCCTTGTCCTGTTTTTTCTCCAATCCTCCGCTCAGGAGGTCGTATATTACTAATTCTTTTAACAGGTGCCTGAACTCCTGAACCTACTTTTTGACTGGAGTTAACAGTGAAATTTCCTATTCTGTTGAAAAATTTCTTAATACCCTGGAAAGGCGCCATATTTATCTTCCCACCATTTAAGGTAATTTCTTGTAATTAAAATTCTATAAAACTTCGTCTAACATGCCTTCTGGATCACGATAATAATTATTAACGTTCTGACCTACTTCATCTATGGAGCGTATGTTGTTATCAGCCATATACTCCAGAATCAATCGTCTTTTTTCGATTTCCTCTTCAATCTCTGATATTCCTATTCCCCGTAGTTCTGAAATATCTCTCAAGGTCTGACTGGCTATACCCACATATTCCACTTTATCCGTAATGTTGTTCCACTCAAATATCCGGTTAAGCTGCACATTACCTTCTTCCATACCCACCACTTCAGCAACTTCAGTTATACGCCGTAAAGATCCTCCTTCTGGCCGGTACATTCTCTGCTGCATGATTATGAAGTCCAGAGCCGGGATCATTATGTTGGGTACGCTCATAGGTTGGTTAACCAGACGGGTTATGGTTTCACGGGCTGTGTTTGAGTGAAGGGTTCCCATACCAGAGTGACCTGTGTTCAGGGCTGTGAATAGGGTTATGGCCTCCGAGCCCCTTACTTCTCCTACAATCACCCGATCTGGTCTCTGCCTCAGTGAATTTTTAACCAGGGTATCCATGGTGAGCTCACCTTTTCCCTCTATATTAGGTGGTCTGGTTTCCATCCTTAC
>JAJRAE010000158.1 GCA_028682985.1 Methanobacterium sp. | reverse complement strand
CAACCAAACACCCGTTTGCATGAGCCAGGTCCATTATCTCTGCTCCATCCATTCGGATCTTGGGTCTTCCATCTGAATCCAAATTACCCTTTAACTCCTCCCGCAAATTATGAGCTGAGTCAAAAGATGGTAAAAGTATCAGATGGTGCACTCTTTTTCTATCCTCAACTTCTACTGTTAAAAGGAATTTAACGCCTGTATTATCCTTTTTAAGGGAGAATATACCATCTGAAGTTTCTTTTAGGGTTTCTTGGAGATTTTGCAGATACTTCTGGTGCAGAGCGTCTCCAGTTGCCACTAAATCCAGTCCTTTAAGCTTGGCCTGAGGCGCCATGGCATTAGGAACCATCTTTTTGGAAGTTGCCATGGAGTACTGTCCGTGAATATGTAAATCAGCTTTTATTATCATTTTAATTAACTCTATGTTAATTTGAATATAAATTTTGTTAATTAAAAAAGTTTAATAGAAAATAAAATTTAAAAAAAGAAGTTAGAAAAGGTATTATGGATTTATCCAACTAGAGTTTGGATTTAATCCCATTAAACCTTGGATTTTATCCAATGTAGCGCAGATCTTCCTCACCAGGGGCGATGTGCATTCTTTCCGCCATTTCCTGCTCCATCTGTTGGGCCTTGGATATCATCTTCCTGGTTTCTTCTGCCCTTTCTTCCAGTTTTGCCACATCAACGTCCAGTTTAAGTATGCTGATCAGGGTGTTTAATACTGCCTTTGATGCATCTGCATCTATGAAGTAGCCGGGTGTTTCACCCATAAGACATACTCCCCGCATTCCCCTGGACATACCCAAGCCCAGAAGTAATCCAGATGCACCTATTATGCCGCCGTCTGCTGATCTAAGTTTAACATCATGCTCTTCCAGCATTGATGCTAATTCTTTCGTGGTAGCAGCTCCCATTACCTTGGTTTTCTCCACATGCTGACCGGTGCCCAGTCCACCTAACGTATATATGTCTTTAACCCCGTATTTGTCTACAAAGTCAATAATAGCACCGCATATATCATATTGACCCTCTGGACTAAGTCCTTGAGTGTTTCCAATCAATATTATGTAATCCTTTTCATCTTCTCCAGCTGATTTAAGGAAGTAGAATTCGTTACTCATGGGTTCGATGATTCCGTTCTCACCCACAAATACCTGGGGTGGGAAGGATGGTGAGTATAATTCTGCAAATTTTGTAGCCCCTAATTCATGTATTAAATGTTCTGCCACCAGTTTACCCACATGGCCAATTCCTGGAAGGGCTTCGATAAAGATTGGTTCATTAAGTTCAACTTCCTCTAAAAGGTTTATTATGGTTTTTTTCATTTAACCAGCTCCTTTTTGGTCCTTAATTTGCTTTTTAAGTAATCTTCTATATTTGCCGTATTTATCTTCTGGTGAATATTTGGGAGGGAAAATTTCACGCAGATCCCCACCACAGTAAGGACACTCCGCCTGAATTGTGTATTCATCACAGGAACGGCACTTCTTCATCTTCATCTTCATTCTAATTCACGGTAGAATTCGCCTTCTCCACCAGCTTCTTCAACTTCATCAATAGCTACTTGGGCTGCTTTTTTAAGCATGGTCTCAGCATCTATATAGTCTGACGATTTAACAGTCAAACGGTAACGGGGAGCTCCCACACATTGTATCTGGACGTTATCATCTTTGACTGACAATAATGCTTCCTTAATAACTTCCACTCCGTTGGATGCGTAGCTTTTCAGGTCTACATATCCGGTTATGTGAACTTCTGGTGGTGAGATGTTTTTCTTAGCGACTTCGGTTATGGCTTCCGCCCATATTTTATCTACTTCTCTGTTGATAAGGGATTCTGCTCCTTCTTCCGCCGCAGTTTCAAATGCACCGTATAGATCTCCGAATTCATCCATCAGATAGTATCCCACTTCTTCATAACCCTGATCCAAATTTTTATCGATGCTTTTTGCCGAAAATTCCAGTAGTTTCTCTGCTTTTTGTTCTATTTTCCACTGCTGGATTTTTCTGGTTCTCTGGTCTTCCCTGATCCTTTTCAGGGAAACATCAACATGTCCTTTGCGTGGATTCACTCGTAATACTTTTGCCACTATTTTCTGGTTTTCCCGGACATAGTCCCGAATATTTTTAACCCAACCAGAAGAAACCTCGGATATGTGTATGAAGGCCTCTTTTTCAGGGTATTCCTCGAGATTGGCAAAAGCACCGTAATTTAAAACCTTATGTACAGTTGCGACTACCAGATCTCCTTCATCTGGCCATTCTTTTCTCATTCTTACCATTAAAACACCTTAAATCCAGTTTTTATGCTGGTTCCACTAATAATAAAAATTCTGAATAAATTTATCATTAGTCTAATACTTCTATTATCTGTGCAACTATCTCAGATTTTCCGCCTTTAGGTTTAACTAAAGTTTTACCGCATATTATGCATTGGACGTTGCTGGCTGCGTGGTCAAAGATTATCTGCTGGTTTCCGCAGTCGATGCATTTTACTTTTAAAAAGTTGCTTTTAAGTGAACTGTTATAGTTTGCCACTTGATTACCTCATTACAAATTCTACTTTACCTGTTCTAAAGGAAGATTTTTTTATGTGTGATTTGTTACATTCTTTACATTTGTAGCGCAGGTCTAATTTTTTTACCGGTTTATTGCCTGATGGTAATGGCCTTGGATATCCCCGGTAACCGCTGGTAACTCTTCTAAACTGACGCTGACCCCATTTCAATTCACTTGCTTTTCTTCTTTTTGATTCAAATACTTCATGAAGGGTATGTTTTTTACAGAAAGGACAATAAGTTCTCCTTTCTTTTGGAATCTTCATATAATCACCTCTATTTAAAAATAAGCATTTGTTATTTGCTTGAAAATTATTAATATTTTTTAGGATAATTAAACTCTATTATAGTCTAATTATATGTAAGAGCTATTTATAAAATCAATCTTTATTTATACTTTTGTATGGATTTTCCTTTCTGATTTTTCACCAGAATCCGGGCGGTTGGTTCGGGAATGGTAACTATATCCTGGGGTGATAACGGGCCGTAAACCTTTTTATCAATTCCCATTATGGGAGGAAGCTCTTCCAGAACCACCAACATATCGGTCTGAATATTCTGGGTTTCTAATTGTTCTGACATTTTATTATCTGATTTATTATTATTTTGAGTTTCTTCTGCAGAAGGCTTTGTTTTATCAGTGGATAGAGTTTTGCTTTCAGTATATAGTGGATCGCCACCAGAATTTTTCTCTATTGATTTCTCTTTCTCTTGACCACTGCCGGGGAATGGTTCTTTGCCAAACTGTTTGTAGATGTCATCCTCTATGGCTGCCTCTTCTTCTGCTGAAAAATCGTCCTTTATATCAGGAGGGACTTTTAAATTTTTCTCCCCTTCATCCTTTTGGTCCAAGAGTTTATCAGATTTATTCCCAGTGGAGTAAGAGTCTACCTGGTTTAGATCCTCTTTCCTATCCTTTGCCTGAGAATTATGGAACTTTAAGGGGTCCATCATTTTATCCCGGTAGTGAATAAGGGAGTCCACCAGAGCATGGAATAACTTCTCCTCTTCTGGGGTGGAATTTCTGGGTATTTTAGGAGTGATGGGGTGGTCTGTCTCGATTTCTTTGAAGAGATGGTGGGACCTCTGAACACTCATAACAGCACTGTTTGAGATTTTATGTTCACGTCTTTCACATATCTCAGCAGTAATTCTTTGGGCATCTCGAAGAAGATAGGATTCAAAAGAAAAAGGATTATCATCTATCTTCTTCATGAGGACGTTAAAATACCGGGATATGTTCTGGTAAAAGTCTTCCCCTACTGGAGCTAACCCACTTAAGTTACGTTCCTTTTTTTGTATTTCTCTTAACTTCTGGAAAAACTCATCCAACACTATTCCTCACTTTCTATTCTGGGAGCTAAAAGAAAGCTTAATTCGCCTTCATCTGAGGGCATCTTCAGGGAAAGATTTAGGGGCATGTCATTACCCAGTTTCAGTACAGCTGTTTCTGAGAATTTATCCGCTTTTAGCATTTCTTTAATCTTTTCCAGGGAAAATACTGACTTGGCCTTTTCTGCTATCTTTTCGCCATGGACGTATTCAATGGTTGCCTCTCCAAACTCCCCCTCTGCTGAGGCTATGAATTTATCCTGGTCCACAATTAATGATATTTTATCAGAAACTATGTCAATATCCTGGATGGAATTCTTAAGGAGATTAAATGGTATTTCAAATTCAGTGGGATATTCCAGTTGAGGCGGGCTGGGGGCCTCGTATTCAATATCTATGAGCCGAATCTTGAATGTTCTTCTGGCTTCTCCCTCAAAGGTCATTATCAGATTTCCTTCATCTACAGCCATTTCCACCATGTCATCTGCTTTAGACCTTTTCAATACTTTCATCAATTCTTCTGTATCAACGTTAATTTTCAGGGGCTCTTTACAATTATAAACATCGAAAACATCTGATTTAAGTTCTAAATGCACAAATGTAATATGGGATCTGTCCAGAGCATCCAGTTTCAGTCCCTCATTATCAGCTTGCATCTGCACTTCATCCACAATTGAAGAAATGGCATCAAAACTAGTTTTTAAAATGTTTGAATCACTTAAAACTGCCTTAAACATTTTATCCTCCATGTATATTTTTTTACACACCTATTTTAAGAATTGTTTTTTGGTTATAAATTATTTGTTCTTTTTATTCATGCGCTGGACTATTGGATCAGTGCCTGAATCTTTTTCTTCATCTTTCCCTTTACCCTCCACCATTTGCAGATTCTGGTGGATGGATTTTAAATATTTTCCTTCCATCAGTTTACTGGCGAAAACCGCAGCCAGGATCATAAACGCAACCAGTATTAGGAAAACAGAAAACATAGCCCTTTCACCAAAGATAACATTGGAAGCTACCCTTTCATCAGGTGTTAGGCTGTAAATTATCCCTATAATTATTAATATAATGCTGGTTGTTATAGCTGTTATCTTTATGATGGTACTTTTCCTTTCTCTTAAGTACTGTAGTTTCTCATGTTCCTTGAAATTTTTAAACATGTATAGGGCGGGATCTTCCTCTGGATTTTCAGGAACTTTCCTATGGGCATTCTTTGATTGTTTAGGAGATTCAGATGATTTTTTAGTTTTTTCAGGAGTTTTTTCAGTGGTTTTCTCTTTCTTATCCCCATTTTTTTTGGTGGTTTCACTGGTTAAAAAGACTTTGAGGTGTTTTAAAAAGGAGTTTCCTCTTTTCTTTTTTTCAACTGATTTATCCTCGATTTTAGGATCTTTTTTCGTTTGGGACAAATTCAATCTCCTGAAATTAATTTGAATTTTAAAATTATTATAAACTAATATTATCTAAATTAATATTGCCGGGCGTTTATATCCATATATTTATTAAATTCGAATTGTATTTTGATTTAATCGTATTCTCGCCAGGTGTATCCGCAGGCAGAACATCTTAAGAATCGGGTTTCGGATTCATCTGCTCTTCTGGTCTGCTGTAGCCACCAGAACGCCTCTTTATTTTTACATTTTGGGCATATCGCCCGGGTGGTTGGTAATGTTTTTATCTTGTCATTGGTGAATATTATGCTTTCCTTGCTTTTTACTTCCTCAGATACTTTGTATTTATTTATAACTTCTTTAGTTATCTTTTTTTCATATCCGCATTTGCATTCTAACTTGTTATCCTGAGGAAACATTACAGTTCCGCATTTTGGGCAAAACTCCATTTAGGTCCTCCTGTAAATTTGATTAAAAAATTTATTATTGAATTTTTATTATATTAAATATTGAAAGATTTAATTCTGATCCTTCTAGAAAATTTTATAATAATATAATTTGATGTGTTTATAATTTTTTATAAATGCTACGTTTGGATTCAAATTATTAGCCCTTCTTTTATTATTTGCTCATGGTCAAAGGCTAATCTTGTTTTAAGCGCTTCTTTTATCTTAATACATTTAACCTGTGTGGCGTCTGTATCCGCCTTTAGTTCTCCTCCTGTTCTATGTGCCAGATAACATATGGTTATTATATGTCCCCGGGGATCACGATCCGGAGTAGAATAGACGCCTGAAATGCTTTTTAATTTTATATCAAGCCCTGTTTCTTCTTTAGCTTCTCTTATAACTGCTTCCTCTACTGTTTCCCCATATTCCACAAATCCTCCGGGTAATGCCCATAGACCTTTATATGGTTCATTTTTACGTTTTATGAGAACAATAGAATCTTCATCATAAAGTATCAGTGCATCTACAGTTAAAACAGGTTTATTTATGAAGACCACGACCTTTAATATTTATAATATTTCTTTTAATAATTCTAGGCACTTCCCCTTGATTCTCCGGTTATCACACCGGCAGCGATTAAGTGGGCCACTCTAATTGGTTCTGGTATAGCGCTTCTGGTGGTGGAGAGCTTAATTATTTCCTCAGCATCCACGAGTTCAATCCCATTTAATTGAATGTAGATATCTTCCTTATTTTCAATTTTATATACTTTTCCAGCATCCTTTATATCATTCCAGCGATCCGCCCAATCAGGGAAACGTTTTAAGGCGTTTTTTATTTTTTTGAAGTCAGGATATTTTCTCATTATCACGATCACCGGTATTCCGGTGGATTGAAATATCTTACGGATGTTTAGAACGTTGAAACCGCCAAAAGTTATACCATCAAGCATAATAACTCCCAGCTGATCCTTATGTCGGGTATTGTTGATCATGCTTACTATTTTATTGGTGGAATCCCTACCATCACCCTGGATAAAAGTTCTAAGTACTCCATCCATCCATTTTCCCGCTCTAAAAACTGTGCCAATAATCATAACTGGTTGAGTGGTATGTGCAGGAAAAGGAGAATCATCAATACCTAATATTCTAATTTCCCTCTTTATATGCCTGAATTTTCTATTGGAAAGATTCTCATTCATGGCCTTTGATGGAATTAGATGGGTTAATTTAAAATTGATTTAAAAAAAGGGGATGTGAATTTAAATAGTCTTTATTTCTTGGTTTTAGTCTTTCTTTTGGCTCTGGTTTTCTTAGTCTTTTTAGGAGTGCTTATCCCTTTTTTAAGCTCATCACATCTGGATTTAATGGTCTCTGCTGCTTTTTCCAGTGATTTTTTTGGATTTTTTGCTTTTACGTAAAGTTTGGGTTCGCCTATAATGGGGTGTTCCATGACGTAGGCGGCTGCTTCCACATCTTTATCTTCCATAAGGGTTTTTCTAAGGGCGTTGCAGAGTGTATGTGATTCGCCTGTGATTTCGATCTCCAGTTCATTCTTGGTGTCTTTTATAACTTTCATATCTTATCCCTCATATTTGGCAGAAATTTTTCTTCTCTCTTTTCTTCCACAGTTAGGGCATAAAACTTCGTTTTTGGTCATCTTTTTCATGTAAGATCTGCAGTTGGTGCACATGGCTTTGATAACGCCCAGTTCATTTTCGGCAGTAGTTAAATCGACGTTGTCCAGTCCAATTACTTTGGTTACCCGGGCTTCCACTAGATCACCTATGTGAAATTCGTCGGTTAATTTTGCTACATAGCCTTTATCGGCCTGTGAAATATGGATGCCACCAGAAAAGTTGGTAACTAGGCTTCTTTTATTGTCTTTTTCTCCTTCAATCTTCATCAAGGCTCTCTGTCCTCTTACTTCAGATATCTGTCCAAAGACCACTATTCCATTACTTAGCATGATAGGGGAGCTGGTTTTTGGTATTATGGATATTCTTTTATTCTTTTGATCTAAGGAGACGGTTCCGGCAACCAGTGATCTTATCTTGCCTTCATCATCATATGTCCAGTCTGCTGGAACAAATTCTTCAGTTACTCCCAGAGCATCGCCTGGAAGAACAAAATCTCCAGATTTAGTTTTCATTTATTCACCTCAAAAATGAGTTTTTTTATATCAGTAATCAGTGCTTTATAATCAGACTCTTTATTATTAGTTTAAGATATAATTCTAATTAATTTTAATTGTTCTGGTAAATATATATATCTAAAATTTTTCTTTTATATTGGTAAGACTAATAGGATATAACTATAAATAAGAGTAAATAAGGAGATAATTTATTCTGACGGGTATCTAATCTCATCAACCTTATAATTCTCCCATTTCTTCTCATCAAGGACTATGTAGAGCTCCTCAGGAGTTAAAAGCGGTTTTTTATATAGATTAGCATCGTCTATGGCTATCCTGGGACATGCTGTTATAATAAAAGCATCCAATTCCCGGTAGGGCACCAGGAGATCCGGTGTTACCAGATCCAGATATATTATATAGGCTTCCTTTCCCTGTTTTGCTATCAGATCTTTAAGTTTATGGGCAAGTTCTATGCGATTCTGTCCCTTCTTTGAGGAAACAATGATTCCAAATTTTTCTGCGCTTCTAGCTTTTTCAATCTTTGCAAAACGTATTCTTATAATTCTATCAGTGAATTCATCGATACTTCTAGCCTCATTGTGGTAAGGATCTGCAATTATCACTTTTTTATTGGTTGAAAGTT
>JAJRAE010000089.1 GCA_028682985.1 Methanobacterium sp. | reverse complement strand
TAACCTGGATTTTCTATGGAGCACGTGTAAAGGATTCCCAGTCAGGTCTAAGGGCATTTAATCGTAAAGCAGCCATCGCACTGGATATTGAATCAAGAGAATATGGAATCTCATCCGAGATCATTAGGGAGATAAAACATAAATCATTGAAAATGGAAGAAGTACCTATAGAAACTATTTATACAGAATATGCACTGGCTAAAGGTACCAATCTTAAAATAGGTGTTAAAATATTGATAAGGATGATACGGGAAGTATTAAAGTAGATTTATAATATAGGGGAATATTAAAGTAGATTTTATAAAAATCATAAAGTTAAATAGATTTATTTATGATAAAATAATGCAGAGGGATATGAATGGCTTTGATGTTGTATCAGTACATTGGAATAATCATTGGAATTGTGGGAATAATCTACACCTTTATTAGGTTCCGAGAAAGCAAAATGTCCCTGGGTATGCTCCTGATATGGAGTTTGATCTGGGTGATCCTGATAGTACTATCCATATTTCCCACAGAAACTGGATTCTTTGCCAGCCTAACCGGCATAGGACGGGGACTTGATGTTATATTGATACTGGGACTCATAGGATGCTACTACCTTATCTTCAGAATCTACAATATGATAGAGAACATTGAACAGGAGATAACCCACGTGGCCCGGGAGATGGCCTTGAGAAGAGAAAAACAAGAGAAGGAAGAAGAAAAATAAGAAAAACAAAAATGGAATGGAAGAAGAATCTGAAAGAGAAAATTAAGTTAAAATAAAAAAATTCATTTTTGATTAAATTAATTTGTTAAATCATTTTCAATCAAATATTCTGGATCAGCATACTTTCCAGGTTTCAGGGCTGATAATAATTTAATGAACTGGAATTGGATTTTAAATGCTATTGAAAACTCATCATCCTCTTTAAATAGTGTGGTGTCCCATTCAGCTGATTTACCACGGATTTTGGGTTTGCAGGTTATTACAGCAAACCATTCAAGGTCCTTCTTTAGATATGCAGATATAATTCCCAGAATGCTCTGTACTCTGATTTTTAGACTGCCATTTTTAAATATAGTTTTATAATATTTAATGGCTTCATTCCAGTTTTCCTTTATTAATGCCAGCCTGGCAGACACTGCTATCTGGTCGCGGATTATTTCATTACGAAATTTTAATTTATCCTCAGCATTGAATCTAAGTTGGTCTTTCCGGGATAAGTCCAGGTTTTCATAGAAATCTAACGATGCCATGAATCCTTCATTCATCTCTGTCTCCTTCTCTGTGGTTATCTGAGCTTTATGCTTCCTCCAGTAGCCCAGTACTCGATCAGAGGGATAGAACCTCCCCTTTAAACTTAGCTCCAGAAATGTGGGATAGTCCACATAGGGGGTTTTTTCGTTCTGTATGAATCCTCCCAGGGATAATAAGGTCTTTTTTTCTATCATAACAGTGCATGGCTGGATAAAATTGGCCCGGATTAACATTCTGGTTATTTCTTCCTGGGTCATGCTTTTAAATGGGTTTAGACTGTGAAGATCAAATGCTATTATTTTATTTTCGTCATTTATGGTGTTTTTCCTACCCCAACTAAAGATAACATCATCATTATTTTGAAAGGTCTTTATCTGTTCTTCCAGTTTGTATCTGGGCCAGGCATCATCACCCTCTAAAATCGCGATTAAATCTCCATGAGACATAGATAAAGCCTTGTTATAGGTTTCCTTAAGCTTCCAGATTCCTAAATTTTCCTGTCTGTTGTATATAATTCTTTTGTCGTGATAACTTTCTATAATTTCCCTGGTTCTATCAGTGGAGCCGTCATCTATTATGATTATCTCCCAGTGGGGATAGGTCTGCTTTAAAACTGATTCAATACAGGTGGCTATGAATTTTTCATGATTAAAGGTGGGGGTTATAATAGAAACTAGGGGATATTGCTGGAAGTTCTTATCAAAATCCTTTTTAGGGTTTATTTTTGATTCCTTTTTATTTGAATCCATAATTCCAACTTTCCACTAATATCTTTATTATTTTATTCTATCCAGCAATCTTCTGAAACGTAATCCGATTCCGGTGTTTAAGAATTTATACCAGAATAAGGGATAGCTGGTGTTCCAAACACCACAGCTGGTGTTAATCTTCGGATATTCGGCTTTATACTTTTTAAATATTACTTTAAGTAATCTGTAATAATCTTTGGCGTAACGCACCATGTATGATCGGTGATATAAGTGTAGGGGTAGTACTAATACATCATATCCATACCTTTTAATATTTAAACAGTAATCCACACTGTAGAGGTGCCAGCCTACCAGTTCTTCATCAAATTTGAATTTATTAAAAACAGTTCTGGGAACCATTATCAGGCATTCATCCAGCGTTTGAACAGGAATAGGATTTTTAATATGTTGACCCGGTTTTATAGGGGGGATGCCGTTTTCAATATTTGACTTTAATATCCCGTCCATGGGTACTCCAGCCACTCCAGCAACACCCCAATTATCCAGCTTATTTAAAATTTTCTCAGCATCATCTAACCAGGTATCTGATTTTAAATCTATATCCTGATGTACAAACATTAAATAATCACCTTGAGCCTTTTGACCACCATAATTCAGGGCTTCGGGGGCGCTTTTATATTTTCCTTCTCTATTATCTAATAATATCAGTTCATAGTCGGCTGACTGGCTATGTAAACTTTTTAACAGGTATTCCTCCAACATTTCTCTATCATTATAAACGCAGATAATTGAGATCATAATCTTTTTAATCCAAAATTTTTTTATTAATTTTTAGAATCTAATCTTACTATTTTCAATCTAAATCCATGTTTTATTAATATATTAGGGAATGTCTCAGGTATTTCTTTTCATTATATTCCTAATTATCAGTTTATCTGTATCATCAAACACTTTTAGTAATATTAAAAGTACCAGATAAATTATAATGGAAAGGATTACAATTAAGGCCAGATTTAAGTAGTTGAAATATAATATGAACAGACTCATAACGGCACTGGCCAGTAGCACTTTCAACAGATCTTTTTTAACATTTAATTCACTTATTCCATACCCTAACCTGGTTGTGGCGTAGATAGTATAACTAACCAGCACAATTTCAGTAAGAACAGTGGCAACACTGGCCCCTATAAAACTGAAACTGGGAATCAATATTAAATTTAGAATTATATTAATAATAACACATACTGCTGCGATTTTAGTTATTATTAACTGTTTATTAATTGATTGGAGTACCTGGACAAAGGAAGCGCCTACAAAGGTGAACACCATGGTCCAGATCAATATCTGCAGGCTAATTATGGAGTTTGTATAACCTGCCCCGTAAACCAGCAGGATGATTTTTTCAGCCAGAAATGTGGTACTAAAACCTAGGGGAACCCCTATTATTATCATGTATTTGAAGTATCTCTCATTTATCAATTTAAGAGATTCAGTAGAGGATTTAAATAGAGGGGACATCACTGGAAATATTACAGTATTAAAGGTGTTGGGGATTAGGAGAACAACCAGCATAAGCCTGTATGCGGCACTGTACCAGCCTACCACAGTATTACTTTGAAATATGGATAGTAAAATAGAATCTATGTACGTGTAGAGAAGACCGCTCATTGCTGCCACGCCAAATGGCCACGCTTCTTTAAGTGTGGGTTTCCATATGCTCCAATCAATGTTGATATTCGGTCTTTTAAATTTCCATAGATAAGATAGTGTAATAAAGATAAATACCAGTCCATTGGAAATAATGTAAAGATATGCGAAATATAATAACTCTAATTGATTGAAAACCCCGATTAACGTCCCCAGGAGCATGGAACCGCTTAAAATTAAGTTGCTTATTAACAAAAACTCCATCTTTTCATTAGCCTGAAAGACGTAACTGAATACTCCGGAGATAGCGTTTATAATTATGGATACAGTTAAGATGTAGATAACGATTTTAACTATTTCAGGATAGTTAATCACATTAACCATTAAAATTATTATAATTACGGTTACAATGGACAGGATTATTCTCATTAAAGTTACGTTAGGGATATATTTATTAGCCGTTGATTTATCCCGGGATACTTCACGCACCATGAAGGTGCTGAGTCCCATATCAATGAACATGGCAAATATGCCGGTTATGGAGAGGGCCAGTGATAAAATACCAAATCCATCAGCACCCAGATAGCGGGCGGTGTAAATAACCGTGAAAAATGTTAAAATATAGTAGAGTACCTGGGAAATGAAAACAAGGAGGGTGTTTCTGGCAATCTTCTTAACTTGAATCATTGATCTATCAACGCCTCCCATTCTTCAATTATAGTTTCTTCATCAAATTTGGATAGATCCCTTCCCTTTAAATATTTCTCGCCAAAAGAAGGATTATCAATAAATTTAATCATTATATCCGATAATATAGATTCAGATTTATCTAATGGCTCTTCTTCTATTGTTTTAAAGCTTAAATCATCGCTAAATTCTTGGCATAAGATTCCATATTCGCATTTATATGGGTAATCTAATTCCTCATTAAGGTCTAAATCTGGACAAATTATCTCCCTGGGTCCTGTTTTACAGTCCGTGGATATCACTGGAAGATTCAGGGAAAGGGCTTCTATTAAAACCAGGGGAAGGCCCTCCCATAATGAGCTTAAAACAAAACAGTGGCTATTCTTTAGGAACGGAAATATATTCTGTTGTTCACCTAAAAGGAAGATGTTATCTTCAAGCTTTAGTTCCCTTATTAATTCCTCCAACCTGTCCCTTAAGACACCTTCTCCCAAAATGAACAATCTGGCATGGGGATGTTCATCCACCACCCGGCGGAAACACCGGATAAGGTGCCACTGCCCCTTCTGATGGGCCAGTCTGCCCAGGTTTATGAAGTTGAAATGGTCTCTGTCCCCCAATAGTTCTCCATACTCTGCCGGCAGATCTTCTTCGGCCTGTTTAATGTTCTCTTTAAGATCCATCATGTTGTAGATGGTCAAAGTGTTCTGGACGTTATAGGTGTTGTTCAATATATTCTCAATTTCCTCAGAAACACAGACCACTTCATCTGCCCCAGGATAGAAAAACTTGATTAAACTGGATTTTATTTTGTTTTTTAGAAATATTTCCGGGTTTATGTGTTGGGATGCAATTATTCGAACCTTATTCCCATAAAGTCGCCTGCTTAACACGGCGTGAAAATTAGCCACTTCAGATACAGAGATGATGGTCTCTATGCCCAGTTTTTCGCATAATTTAGTAATTCTAGGGGAGTATCTGAAGAGATCAAAAGTTCTTTTTATTATATTTCCATAAATGTATCCCTCATTGAGGGTGTAATAATTCCCTTTAAACTGATATTTGGGATTTTCATCCATTAAGGTGAGGTATGATATGTCATAGCCTTTATCATGAAGTCTAGATCCCAGTGTAGAGGCAAATCTTTCTGATCCACCCCCTACCTTCAGGGACTCCACCAGGATTAATACTTTGTTTTTCATAATAGTCCAAAAAGTATCTATAATATGTTAATTTAGTAATTTTTTCCATTGGCCTAATATTTTCTCTTTATCAAAGTTATAAGCCAATTTCTGTCCATTGGAATATTTATTTCTTAATGTCTCATCCTCTATTATCAGGGTCATTAGATCAGATAGTGCTGCCTCTGTTTTGATGATAGGTTGCTCTGTTATATTGTTTAAAAGAAGTTCATTGGGAAAAGGCGGGATTAAAATTGCATAATTTCCAAAGTAGGGATAATTAACTTCTTCTTTCAGCTCCAGTTCAGGGCATAATATTTCCCGGGGGCCGGTTTTACAGTCAGTAGATATTACTGGTAGATTAAGAGACAATGCCTCAATTAATGACATGGGCAGTCCCTCCCAGAGAGAGCTCAAGATAAAGCAGTGACTGTTAAGGAGGAAGGGGAATATGTTCTCCTGTTCACCTAAAAGAAAAACGTTTTTCTCCAGTTTTAAAACGGCAATTAATTTTTTCAGCTTCTCTTTCAGCTCTCCTTCACCTAGAATAAATAATCTAGCATTTGGATTTTTTTCAACCACTTTTTTAAAGCTTCTAATCAGGAACCACTGCCCCTTCTGACGGTCAAGTCTGCCCAGGTTAATGAAGTTGAAATTCTCTTCCTGTGCTTTAGAATGTTTTTCATTAAAAAGCTTCTTCCATTGTATGGGCAGTTCCTCCTTAGCTAATTCAATATTCTCCTTGATATCCATCATGTTATAGATGGTCCGGGTGTTGCGGACGCCATATTGTTCATTAAGTATTCTTTCTATTTCCTTAGAGACGCACACTGTCTTATAAGCTTGGGGATAGAAGAATTTAATTAAATTATATTTAAATCGACTGTTTAGAAATATCTCCGGGTTCATATGCTGTGAGATTATTATCCTGGATCTATTTCCATATGCCAAGCGACTAATTAAAGCATGAAAATTTGCTGGATCCCCTGCAGAAATCACAGTATCTATTTCCAGTTCTCTGCAGATATGAGCCACTTTAGGGGAATGTTTTAGAAGGCCAATAAATCGTTTTAGATTATTTCCATAGATATCCTTCTCATTAAGAGTTTTATACTCGCCTTTAAATGGATATTTAGGTTCTCCATCCATCAGGGTTAAAAAAGTAACCTCGTATCCTTCATTATTTAGTTCAGTGCCTAGTATTGCGGCCACCCGATCAGATCCACTCCCAATTTTTAGAGAATCAACCAGGATTATAATTTTCTTAGTCATAAAAATAACCAGTTACCAACTCTTTTCATAATAATATTTTTTAATCAACTATTAATCCTTTTAAAAAACCAGCTCCATAACCAATATGTATCGCAGGAAAAATAAGAAAGGCAATAATATGATTTAACCCTCGATGCTTAACCATTATAAATATGGTGTAAATGAAATCTATTATTAAATAAATTAGAAGGGGTAAAGATATTATTAAGAAGCTTCCAAGGTTTATTATTGTTAATAAATACAAAATTAAACTGATTAATATAAATAACAGGTAAAAAATGGTTATTATGGGGATTAAATGGTAATATTTCAGTGTTTCTCGGAATTTGTGTATTAGTTTGAAGCGTCCTTCTCCATATTTGACCATCTGCCGGAAAAACTCCCTTAAATTCTTTCTTCTGTACTGGTAAACCCGGGCTTCAGGATGCTTTACTAGAATATATCCCTTTTTTATTAGTTGGTGATTAAAATCTGTGTCTTCACAGTGGGTCATCTTCTCATCATAAAACACACCCTCTTTTTTAAGGATACCTCTTTTGTAGAGGGCGAAGGCCACAGTATCAACGGGGTGAACTTTCTGTTCTTTGGTAAATGAGGTTCCCAGTCCTCCGAAAACGGTCTGAACACATAAGGCCACTGTTTTACCAAAGGGAGTGTCGTCGTATGGAATGTCATAGGTGGAACCTACACCTGCCAGTTTATACTTCTGTTCACATCGGGTGAAGGTGGAATAGAGTGTTTCCAGCCAATCTTCCCCTACAAATGCATGTCCATCCAGATATGCTACATAGTCAGATTGAGAAGCTTTTAAACCGATGTTTCTACCGGAGCTTATTTTTTCCAGGGGATTGGTTAATAATTTGATGCGGGAATCTTCTTCCATTAGATTAGTTACTATACTGGCGGTTTTATCCTCTGAAAGTCCGTCTACCACAATTATATTAATATCAGTTATGGTTTGATGCATAAGGGATTTAATACACCTTTCAATGTATTTTTCCTCATTTTTTACACCTACTATGATGTCTATACTCGGCATAAAACTCCACGTTACTTATTAATAATAATATTAAATTATTCTATTAATTGATAACTTAATATTTACTAATATAATTATGGTGGAAAGTACTATAAGAAAATTAACCCATTAAATTTAGTTAAATTAAAAAAATAATGGTATAAAGCATTTTTAGTAAAAATTAATTTCGAAAAAAGTTAAAAAAGTAAAAATATCAGGCAATGATTTTCCCGTCCATCATATTTATCACCCGATCAGCACTTTCAGCCACGTAATCCTCATGGGTTACCAGAACAAGCGTCACATTATCCTTCTTGTGTATTTCCCTTAATAAATTCAGGATACTGAAAATGTTTTTAAAGATTAAACTTCTAAATTTCATATCAAATTCTATAAATCTCATTATAAAGTAGCTTTTTCCAGAATTATACCAGTAAAATACTATTTACACCCAAATTCTTTACAAATATTCGTGAGATTACATATTTTAGAATATTTTAATATAGAATCAACTAAAAAAGAATGAATGATAATTGGCATTCTTTAAAAAAAATTTTTTAAAAAAAAAAATGAAGATTGATGTCTTTAATTTTTAAAACAATTATATCAACTAAAATTTTTTAAAGCTAACTGTGGGTGAGAAATGATATATTTCAGAGGATGCGTGGTCAGGGAAAAAATACCCAGAATTGAAATGGCTACCAAACAAATATTAGGGAAAGCAAATATTGGTTATCGGATTTTAGATAATGAAGAGTGTTGTGGGTCCTTCCTGCTTAGAACAGGCTTTACTGATGAAGCCAGGGAAGTGATGGCTAAAACCGTGGAGAAACTGGAAGGTGAACAGATCCTGGTTTCCTGTGCCGGCTGTTACAATACTTTGAAAAATGATTACAAAGAAATTTTAGGGGTTGAACTGGATGTTATACACACCTCCCAGCTGTTTAAAAAATTTTTAAAGGAGGGAATGCTCAGCCCAAAAAATTTACCGGTTACTGTTTGTTATCATGATCCCTGTCATTTAGGCCGCCGATGTAGTGAATATGGGGCACCTAGAACAGTATTAAAACAAATAGCTGAACTGGTGGAAATGGAGAATATTAGGGAAAATTCACGCTGTTGTGGCTCGGGCGGCGGTGTTAAATCAGTTTATCCAGAATTAGCAAATAATTTGGCCGGAAAAAGGTTGGACGATGCTTTGAGAACACCAGCAGATATACTGGTTACCACCTGTTCTTTCTGCCTTATCAATTTCCAGGAAGCACGCAACAGGTCTGAAGGAACATTGCCTGTATTGGATTTATCCGAAATCCTGTTATGGGCATTATCTGAATAACAGCTGGATATATCATTTTAATAAGAAAATTGTATAAAATTTGTTTAATAATATATTAAATCTAAAATTTGATTTAAATTGTATAAAATTTGTATAATTATATTAAATCTAAATTTGATTAAATCTGATAAAAATTGAATAAAAAAAGTTATTGAATGTTTAAAACTAAATGATATCATGAAAGAATCAGAAATCCAGGCCATGAACCGATCCTTTCAGATACTTAATGACAGACGAAAGGAACTACTGGATAATAAACAAACCAGTAAGTTGAAGGAACGGGTGAAAAAAATAAGGAAGCATTCTATTGAATACCTGGATCAACTGGTAGATATAGCTGTAAATAATCTCAGCAGGAATGGAATGGAAGTAGTGTATGCTAATAATTCCGAAGAGGCCTTAAAGGCCATTTATGAAGTGGTGAAGGATGAAAAATTTGTGGCCAAATCTAAATCCAACACAGCCAGTGAAATAAGACTGGGAGACTTCCTAAAGGGTGAAGATATTGAACTTATAGAAACAGATTTGGGGGATAGGATAGTTCAATTCACCCATAATAAGAAATCATCTCACCCTATTGGCCCGGCTGCACATTTAAATATCAAAGAAATAGCCAGAATAATAAGAGAAGAATTAAACCAACCAGTAAAGGATGATCCCCAGGAAATTCTGGAAATTGTAAGGCGAGATGTTCTGGAAGGTCTCACCAATTGTCGGGTGGGTATCACTGGTGCTAATTCAGTGGCTGCTCAGGACGGTTCTCTGGTGATGGTTCATAATGAGGGTAACATCAGTCTGGTTTCCATGCTGGACACCCATATTGTGGTGGTGGGTGTGGATAAACTGGTGGAGACCATTGAGGATGCAGTTTCAGTTGTTAAATTAGAAACAATCTATGCCACCGGTAAAAAAGTCCCTGCCTATATGAATGTTGTTTCATCTCCCTCAAAGACAGCTGACATAGAACAGGTCCTTTTAATGGGAATGTACGGGGCCAGGCGGGTAGTGGTTATCCTACTGGATAATGGTAGAAGTCAAGCCTTAAAGGACTGTGAGGAAAGCCTCTTATGTATAGGGTGCGGTAGTTGTATTGTCACCTGCCCCATATACAGTGTTGTGGGTTATGATTTTGGATATGAAAGACATTTAGGGGGTAGGGGGGTGGTCTTCAGCCGCTATTTAAGGGATAAAGAGATCTGTTTTAAATCGGGTCTGTACACCTGCACCTTATGTGGTCAGTGCAGTCTGGATTGTCCAATGGAAATCCCCACCAACCAGTTAATTGAGGAGCTTAGAAGGGAATCGGTAAAAAGCGGCATACTTAAGGATGAACATGAAGAAATTGCCCGTAAAATAGTGAGAAAGGGTTCCCCATTTTTCTAAACATCAAATAATTTTTGAGATGATGGAATCACCGTTAAATAGATATAGATGATTTTGTAAATATAGGTAAAAAATTTTTAGATAAAGATTTAATTATTTCTTAATAAAATCTACTATATATTCAAATAGTAAAAATTATATCATTGTAAAACCGGAAATTGATTTATCTTTATAGGGAGGAATGAATTTTGCTTCTATTAATTAGTCCAATAAATACAGAGGAAGCACAGGAGGCCATTAAAGGCGGTGCTGATATTATCGATGTAAAAAATCCCAAGGAAGGATCTTTGGGTGCTAATTTTCCCTGGGTTATCCGGAGTATAAGGGAGTTAACACCAAAAGATATGTTGGTCAGCGCCACACTGGGGGATGTGCCATACAAGCCGGGTACGGTTTCTCTGGCCGCTGCGGGGGCTGTGGTTTCCGGGGCTGATTACATTAAAGTTGGATTGTATGGTACTAGCAATTATTCTCAGGCCCGGGAAGTAATGGAGAACGTGGTGAAGACAGTTAAAGACTTTAATGATGAAATTCTGGTGGTAGCTTCTGGTTATGCTGACGCTCACCGGGTGGGGGCTGTGGATCCTATGGAAATACCTCGAGTTGCAGCTGATTCTGGGGCTGACCTGGCTATGTTGGACACCGCAGTTAAGGATGGTAAAACCCTGTTTGATTTCATGGATGAAGCAGCAATTTCCAAATTTAACTTTGAAACTCACAAATACGGTCTTAAAAATGCCCTTGCTGGATCAATTAAAGAGGATCAATTAAATACGCTTTATGATTTAGGTTGTGACGTGGTGGGTATTCGTGGAGCGGCATGCACAGGAGGGGATCGAAATAAAGGATCCATACATCACAGTGCTGTTAAAAAATTGAAAGAATTAATAGATGATTTCTAAATAATATTTTAATAATTTATTTATTTAAATAAAGAAATAGAATTTAAACAGTAAAAAATTATTTTATTTTAATTCTATAGGGGTTAAATTATATGTTTACCAGAAAGCTTAAAAATGCGCCAGAAGGATACACCTTCGATGATTTTTTAATGGTTCCATCAGAATCAAATGTAGAACCAAAGAATGTTAAAACACAAACCCGCATATCACGCAACTTCAACATAAATATACCAATAATCAGTTCAGCCATGGATACTGTAACAGAATCTGATATGGCTATAGTGATGGCTCAGGAGGGTGGTTTAGGGGTTATACACCGAAATATGACTGTGAATGAGCAGGTGCAGGAAGTTAAAAAGGTTAAAAACTCTGGTGATCTGACTATTCGGGATGTGATCACCACAAAGCCAGATGCATCCATTAGTGAAGCCAACCAGCAAATGGATGAAGAAGGAGTAAATGGACTTCCTGTTGTAAAAAACAGGGAAGTGGTGGGTATAATAAGCAGAAGAGATATTATGCCCATAATAAGTACAGATCCTGAGATCAAGGTATTGGAGGTCATGACCGAGAAGGTGGTGACCATTAATGAGTCCACAACGCCAGGAGAGGCGCTGGACATAGCTTACGAAAATAAAGTGGAGAGACTGCCTGTAGTTAAAGACCATAAAATTGTGGGAATCGTAACCATTAAAGACATACTGGAGCGGAAAAAGTACCCAATCGCTTCCCGTGATCCTGAGGGAAGATTTATGGTGGCAGCAGCCACGGGACCCTTTGATATGGAAAGGGCGGTTGCACTTGATAAAGCAGGTGTTGATATAATAGTGGTGGATGTAGCACATGCGCATAAACCAGATATCGTTAGTTTTGCAAGGAAGATAAATAAAGAAATAGAGGCAGACCTCGTGGTGGGAAACATAGCCACCAGAGAAGCTGCCGAAGATCTTATAAGTGGTGATATAGACGGACTCAAAGTAGGTATTGGTCCAGGCTCCATATGCACCACCAGGATAATAGCTGGTGTGGGAGTTCCCCAGTTAACCGCCATCTCCAATGTAGCAGACATAGCCCGGGAACACGGAATCCCGGTGGTGGGTGATGGTGGTCTTAGATATTCGGGAGATCTTGCCAAAGCCATAGGTATAGGTGCAGATACAGTTATGCTGGGAAGTTTACTTGCCGGAACTCATGAAGCACCCGGGGATGTGGTGATTATGAACGGCCGTAAATATAAACAGTACCGGGGAATGGGTTCCCTGGGAGCTATGACCGGCGGATCTGGAGCAGGTACTGACCGGTACTTCCAAGAGGTTAAAGGACCCATGAAGCATGCTAAACTAGTTCCAGAAGGAGTAGAAGGTGTTGTGCCCTACAAAGGACCGGTAAGTGAAATTCTGTTCCAATTAATAGGCGGACTAAAGGCATCCATGGGCTATAGCGGGGCTTTAAATATAAGGGAGATGCAGGAGAGAGCCAAGTTCATCAGGATCACCGCCAGCGGAGTGACTGAAAGCCATCCCCACGACCTTTTAATAACCAATGAAAGCCCTAACTATCCCACCACCAGGTTGATGTAAAAATATTATAAGCCGATTTAGTCAAAAAGAATAAATCTCTTTAATTAAAAAATTATTTTTCTCTATTTATTATGAAATCTGTAATAATTCTTTGCGGTGGCTATGGAAGGAGAATGGGCCAGGATAAGGGATTGATACTCTTCCAGGATAAACCATTACTAATCCATGTTATAGAAACAGTGATGGATCTGGTAGATGAAGTGATCCTGGTCTTAAGAAGCAAGGATCAGCAAAAGAGCTATGAGGAAATTATTGAAAAGTTTGAGTTACCAGATATAAGGATTTGCCTGGATGAAGAGGAAGATCAGGGACCTTTAATGGGTATCTACTGTGGTTTGGGATGTATAACTAGTGATGAAGCACTGATAATTCCCTGTGATTCACCTATTATTTCACCCACTTTCATCAATAATATCTACAAATACTACAACCTCATCTATGATGCAGCGGTTCCTGAATGGCCGGATGGAAAATTAGAGCCATTACACGCCATCTACAATAAGAGAATAACTGGTAAAATAGCTGAAATCCTGAAAAATGGATTAAGGGATGTTCAAACTTTGCTCATGGAACTGGATGTACGATATATCCCGGTTTACTCCCTTGATCATTCCGAGAAGAGCTTTTTTAATGTGAATTATCCAGAAGATCTGGAAAAATTAGAAGAATAATAATATTTCTATATTTTAAAAATATTGATTAATAATTTCTATAGCTGTAAACTAATTTTTTATAAAAATCGTTGAGCTAGCCTAAAAGAGAATTTTTCTTGCCCAGCACTTCTTTCCTCTGAGGGTGTGTTCCGGTTAAAGATTTTTAGTAATTGCTGAGTTGAGGCATTCAATGATTTCAACTTTTTCAGGGTTGCGGCCCATTTCTAAAAAGAAAATGTTTACTCTTTCAATCATTTCAATGTAATTGCCTTTATTTATTCGACATCCACCTATAGTGATTGACTCTGGCATTTTTCCATTTAGATTTTTGAAATCAATTACTGCACTTACCATTTTACGATACTGATCGAGAGTTAAACTCTCCATATGGGAACCACTTCTTTTGGATAATTTTTTATAAATATTATTATGATTAGTTAAATAGGTTTCCCAAAGTGCCCTAAAAAATCTAACATTTTTAAGGAAAATTTATTTTATTGAATCAGAAAAAATTTAGGAAATTTATTTTTCTAATCATCTATCTCCACCTTTGCATGGGGGTCGAATGGATTAACCCTTAGTGCTAGGGAGAATAGGTAGGGATAGTTGTTCATTAGATGCTCCATATATTGGAGCCACTCATAAATCAGGAGCCCATATACCCTTCCGGTATCTCCTTTCAGATGCTGGTAATCTGCATTAGAAAGTATCGTCAGGTCTTTTCTCCTCTCAAGCTCCTCTGTAAGATGGAAAACAGCCCTTAAAAGCTCAGTGAATGTTTCATGCTCCAGTAGGTTGGGGTTTTCCAGTAGAACAAGTAAAAAATTCCTTTTTTCTCTTAAATATTCTTTAAGTTCTTCCAGAAATTCCACTGAGCCAGTGTCGCTGCAGATGAACAGATCATAATCATAGCTTGTTATTTTATTTACTGCTTCCATGAAGTCTTCTTCGGACCATTCATCTGATAATATCAACTCTTCTCTGATTTTGTCCTTATTCCCATCATAACGTGAAATCTTCTCCAACAGATCTGTACCTATTTCACTGAAAAATGTTCCAATAACCATGTTGAGTTTTTCCAGGAGGATCTGTTTTTCCCGGTAGGTGATAACACTTTCAATAACCAGCACTACAAAAAGCACTTCTATAGGCAGAAAAGCAATGTCAATACTGAGGTAGTATCCGGTTGCGGATGCGTTCTGAAATAAGTAAAGATTGATTATGTATATAATTATTGATATTATAACCAGGAGAATACCCAGCTGAACTCTCCAGCCTAAATATTTAGTTATCCTCATAATAAATCAGTTATATTTTTTAAAATATATAGTTTAGATAGCTTTTCTAATTTTTTTCTACTAACCAAATTGATTAAAAAAAATACGAGTTTGAAAGATTTATTTTTCGGCCGATATTATGGTCACTGGGTTTAGAGCAGTCATCATAGTCCCTCTTTTTAGGATCTCACCCTCTGATATGGAAACATTCACAACTTCTGGCGTGATATCCAGTTCTTTAAAGGTTGAAACGGCTTCTGATGCTGTCTCCAGAAGTATGGATGTTACTATAATCCTTCCATTATCATTAAGTTTCGTATAACCTTCTTTGATAATTGAAGATAGTTCTCCACTGCTTCCGCCGATCATGAGGATATCATATTTTGGTATATCTTCCAGGGTTTGTGGAGCAAAGCCCTCTATTAGTTTTACCTTATCCATGAGTCCCTGTTTTTCCAGGTTTTTACTGGTTGTCTGGAGTGCTTCCCTGTTTTTATCAACTGCATATACCTTCTGCGCCCGTCTTGCAAATTCGATGGTCAGCCCTCCGGTTCCGCATCCAACATCAACCACAACATCTTCTTTGTTT
>JAJRAE010000245.1 GCA_028682985.1 Methanobacterium sp. | reverse complement strand
TTTTTTGGCCAGAATCTTTATGCGGAATTCATCCTCAACATTACGGTTTATTAACTGACCCAACCCGCCTGGTACGGTGAGTTCACCATCCAACATCCACTGGTCGCTTTCCAGGTTCTTACGAAGAGACTCAGTGAGTTCCGGGAATTTACGGGCAACCTGCAGATGTCTTCGGGTCCATAATTTCATAGTCTTCCCCTCACTCTCTGCAATGAGTCTCTGCCCATCATATTTGGGTTCGCTGATCCAGCTTCCTGTTAGATGTATGTCGGGGCTGGCCAGCTTGGCGAGCATGGGTTCTATCATTTAACTAACTGTCTCCATTGTATCTGATTAATCTACTCTTAGATTATAGAATTATTCCTCGGCTGTAGCCAGCATTCTTTCAAGCTCGGCTTCCAGAGATCTTACTTCGGGTGGTTTGAATTCAGGTATTTCTATAGGTTCTCCCAGGGCCTTCTTCTCTATGAGCTCCCTAACCTCTCGGGTGTAAGTTTCTGTGTATTCTTCCCATTTGAACTGGAAATCCATGTTATCAACCACCTGGGCTCCCTTCTCCACCAGCTCCGGGTTCACCTCAGCATCTATTATCTCAATTTCATCCAAGGAACGCACCTGTTCGTGATAGAGAAGCTGTTTAAGCAGGAATCCGTTTTGGTGGGGCTGCAGTATTCCCAAGTATTCATTGGTACGGGCCACCCATTTAACCACAGCCACTTTATCCCTTTTAAGGGCGGCTTCTCTTAGCAACTGGAAACTCTGTCCTACACCACCCCGGGATGGTGATTCAGTTCCCAAATAATATGGTTTGCTCATGGCCAATACCGGTATATCATCAAAGCTGCAAAAACCCTGTATCTCCATAGTTTTAGTAGTGACCGGCTTCAGGGCCTCTATCTCCTCATCTGTGAATTGCAAGCATTCACCTGCGATGATATACGCTTTTCCTATTTCATCCCGGGATAATTCCTTGCCATCCTTTTCACAAACCTTCTTGTAACGAACTCTTCCACAGTCTTCTTTATGCACCTGGTGGAAGTTAACATGAAGATTTCCGCTGGCAGCATACAACCTGACCGGGATGAAAATAGTACCAAAAACAACATGACCTGTCCATATAGATCTCAAAATAACACCTCTATCTATTTATATGGCTCTGGAGATTATTAAAATTTTTCAAACCACAGTCTAGATAAAAATAAGATTCATATAAACGTAGCAGATATTAGAAACGTTTCTTATTTTATTGTTGAATTTCATAAAGAGATTCTACCATATTTGCTAAAAAAATTAGTTGTTTTACTTAATTATTAGTCTATTCAGATGATTTACTTTCCCGAACTTTCTTATTGCAATTCTTTAAATTCCGTCTTAAACGTTCATTTTCCTCTTCAACCCTTTTATATTCTCTTTTTATCATGAAATTTTTAATCCAGAGATATATGGAGAGTAATATGAAAAAGACGGCCATGATGGCCAGTAAAATGCTCATCATGGTGGCTGCCATAGCCTGCCAAATGAAGGTGAATCCATAAATAAGGAAAGATACCGCTCCTACCATTCCAATAACCAGGGCAATTATAACAATCAGCTTAAGTCTTCCAAACATTTCTTCCTTTTTCAAAAATGATCACCTTTACAAATTGATCACTGGACAATGGTTTAAGAACTTTTCGTCAAGTAATGTGGTATAGATTTGGGAACGTTTTGGGACAGAATTGGGAAAATCTATTTTAAAGCTCCTGATAACTCTAATAATAACTCATCATGAGTTCCCAGGGAAATATAAATTTATTATTCCGTTAAACACTTCATTTCCCCTTTCCCTGGGTAAACCCCCTATATTTCATATTAATTATATCATCTAAAACAGAATTATAATACTTTTTTATCTTTCATTAACTATTAAACTGCTTCAATTAATTAAAGGAATGCAATAAATGTCTAAAGGCAAACGTTCACTAAAACGAAAGGATGGATTCAGAAAAGATAGGGATATGGGTAAGATTAAAATCTTATTCCCCTTAATAGTTTTACTGATAATTCTGAATCTGGCACTTGGTGATGATTCCTGGAAGGATACAAACCAGAGTAACTTTCATCATATCAATGTGCTGATATATAGTGGATCTGGAACCAGCGATAACTGTGTTTATCAGATTGAGAATTGTCTGGAGCAGGCAAATAAGGAAAACTATATATCTGGGGTGAGATTTACGTATAACACCTCAAATATAATAAATAATAATTCACTCTCAGGATATGATGTGGTTATCATGCCAGGTAGCAGTGAAGGCTATGATTATCTAGATAATGAAGATATCAATGAGAGCGACCTGAAAAACTACATAGCCAGTGGCAAAGGATTCCTTGGCATATGCGCTGGAGCATACTCAGGTGCGGAGTATACGGAAAATTGGTATAGTGGATGGGGAGTGGCTCCCAACGTGATTAATCAGCCCTACCTGGAGACAGGTAATGTTACCATAAAAACCACATCTGCAGGTAATTTAGAAAACAATGACGGGGAATGGATATCTCACATTAATGGACCAGCGATGACTACTTACAGTGATGTGGTTACCTTTGCTACATATAATGAGAATTCCAGTTACCAAGGCTACGCTGCTATAGTGGGTGATCATTATGGGGAGGGCAGATCAGTGCTCAGTGGAGTGCATCCAGAATTAAATCCACAACATGCTGAAATGCTTGTAAACCTTATAATATGGGCCTATAACGGTACTTATGGAAACAACACCTATAATGTAACCAGCAACTAGATTTTTTTCAAAGTTGAAATAAAAATTATAAATAACATAAAACCCTATATATTATTTATATGAAGCTTGAATTTCAACTTATAACCCTCTTTCTACTATTACTTTTAGTTGTGATGCCAGTTGGCATTAATTCAACCATTTTGGATGAGAACAACACCACTCAGAATAATACTACCCTCCTGAATATTCCTGATGTCAAACAGCCAACCAATTCATCAAGCGGACCCACATCACTTCAGGCAGTGCTGGCCTACTATGGTACGGACACTTCAATTAGCCAACTAATAAACATGACCAACAGCACAGAAAATGGGACCGTACCGGATAACATAGCCCAGGCAGCTACTGAATTGGGTTTCAATGCCCAGGTACAGGAGAACCTTACCCTGCAGGATCTGCAGAACAATCTAAATCAGGGAACACCAATCATAATCCTGTGCCAGGCCTGGGGAAATAACAGCACCAGCTATACCAATGACACAGAGGACAGCCATTACATGGTGGTAATTGGGATGGATGAAAAGAACATCTACTTCGAGGACCCGGCTATACTGGGAAGCAGGGGATACATACCCAGACAGGAATTTCTGGAAAGATGGCATGACATGTACCTGAACCAGACCGGTAATAACACCACAGTGAATAATCTGGGAATATTGATCACCGGCGGTAATGCTGTGAGCTTCCCTCCTTTCATAAAAATAGATTAAAGTTGGGATATTAAATAAATTGAAACTATAAGAATTTTTTTATCCGTTAAAAAAAAAGATGTTCATAAATCATTTAACAGACTGTTTATCTCATTGATGCGGCGGGTTACATCCTTGATGCGCAGGCTTAATTCTTTATTTTCATTTTTAAGGTCTTCATTTTCATTTTTAAGTTTCTCTATTTTCAGGTCTGTTTTGATCTTCAGGACATTTAGACTTTCATTGGAGGATTCCTGTGCGCTTTCTAATTTATGTTTTAATTCCCTCACTCTCTTGGCATTATCACTGCGCTCATCTATCTTTTTTCTGAGTTCCACTGAATTTTTAATATCTCTTAGTTCTGGGAAGTCTTTACACTTTAGTAGAACCACTTCCTCCTTTTCACTGAAACCAGATTCTTCATCTACGTATATATATAAGTTCAGGTTAATTTGATCATCAATCTGACTTTTTCCACTAAAATGTTTGACCTCAGTTTTGATGATGTTGTCTCTCTTGGTATCAGACATGTTTATAATACCTCCCCATTAATCTGGGATTATATTCAGCATAAAAAAGTACATTTATAATTTTATTATAATCTTGAGAGGATATAAATTTATAGTTTATATGTGAGTGTTTAATAAAAAATTAGTTTTATTTATTATAATCCATGACCCTGGGTTATATTGATTTCCGGGATATTAGAATTCATCAGGCTGTTAACCATGAAATATAACCAGCCTAAAATTTCATCAATTAACTGGTTAATATATTGATTATCGAGCTTTCCCGGTGAATTGGTTAGTTCACCCGATGGACTGGGAAGATTTCCATCATACCAGGCTTCTGCAGCTGTTTCATTATATGGGGTGGTCTGATCTGGCTGGGGAAAGGTGCCTTTCCAGTTACCTACAAATGCATTGTATCCATGGTTATTACGCCATATAGTCTGACCTTCATAGGTTATCTCCCGATTTATGGTGAAACCATAATTCTTTTTATTAGCATCTCCCAGGCTGGTTGCTCCATTTAAGAACATGGCTACCAGATCAACTATCTCCTTTCCCTGATACTTTCTGATATAGGCAGTTGCATAGTAATTAGCTCCAGAACCAGTGAACATCTGGGAAAAACTATATACGGTTTCGGTGGGATTGGCCACCTCATCTTTTTCCACCCACCCACTGCTAAAGCATGCTCCGAAAAGTATAACTGGTATGTTTCTTTTAAACGGTGCTTCAAAGGACCTTCCACTTGTCCCGTCTCTCATTTTCTCACCATAACCCCATATAACCCCGTCTGAGCCAACTATGCCAAATGGGGGTGTGGCTGTACCGCCATTATCATCATAGTTACCCATGATGAAAACACCATGCCCGGCATAGATCATGGCATCTGCATTGTACATGCCCTTCAGGATATTCTTGGTGGTAGCATTAGCTCCGTACAACTCCAGAACTTCATATCCCTTTGATTTCAATATGTCTGCAGTGTTTTTCACCACCTCATAGGAATCAGGAGTGGTATTATCTCCATTGGCCACAACCAGTATATGGGCTTCGGCAGACGGTGGTATAATTAACGTAACTGTCAGTGATAGGATAATAAACAGAATATATTTTTTCATTAAATAATACTCCAGAATAAGATTATAATAGATTAAAATTCCAGTTTAACTTGTTTTATTTTTTCCCGAATTGGGATATTCTGGGTGCATATCTCCTCACATAAACCGCAACCCAGACAGTTATCGGCTTTTTCATCATCTTTGAGCATGAAGTGGTACTGGGTGTGTACGTTTTGGGCGTCATTTAACATGGCTGCTTGGTTGAGGTAGCTTAAACACTGGGGTATGTTAACGCCGTTGGGACAGGGCATGCAGTACTCACAGCGGCTGCATTCAACAGCTATTTTATCTTTATATAGCTTTTTAACTTCTTCCATAATTTTCAGTTCTTGGCTGGTGAGGGATTGTGGTTCACCCTCAGCTGCTGTGAATATGTTCTCCACCAGGTGTTGCATGTTATGCATCCCACTTAGCACGGTGTTTATTTCCTTATGGTTCCACAGGTAACGTAAAGCCCACTCTGCCGGGGTTCTTTGAACTGGTGCATTATCCCAGATCTCCGCAATCTCCTCTGGGATGTAATCAGCTAGAACGCCCCCTTTAAGGGGCTCCATAACTGCCACACCCATTTTCCGGGAGTTAGCATGTTTCAGTCCTTTTCTTCCCACCTGTATGTTTTCATCCAGGTAGTTGTACTGGATAAGGCACATGTCCCACTTATAAGCATCCACCACATCATTAAATAATTCAGTGTTATCATGGGAGCTGAATCCGGTATACCTGATCCTACCGTCTGCCAGGGCAGCGTCCAGAAAATCCAGAACACCCACCTCCTCCAGATGGGACCAGTTCCTCTCTTTTACTGAGTGAAGAAGATAAAAATCAATATAATCCGTTTTCAAACGTTTTAACTGGGAGTTAAGGTATTTATCAAGATCTCTTTTCTCATTTATAAGCCAGCTGGGTAGTTTGGTGGATAGGTACACGTCTTCTCGTACAACCTTATCCTGTAAATACTCTCCTAAAAATAATTCACTATCACCGCCCTCCCTGAGATTTATCCCATGGTAGGTGTAGGCGGTGTCCAGGTAGTTCACACCACTTTCCAGGGCGAAGTCAAGAAGTGATGTGGCCTTTTTACGGTCTATATGTTCATACCTACCATCCGTTGGTAGGCGCATACAACCAAACCCTAGTATTGATACTTTTTCATCAGTATCACCCATTTCACGGTATAGCATATTATTTAGAACTCTCCCTATGGTTAAGACTAGTACTATCCTTAATTGACTGCTCTTTTAAGATATTTTTTTTGGTTAAATTTTTATAAAAGATAATTTTGTATTGGTACCTGTTTATACCTTAAATTTTATTTAATAAATAGTAGAATTTACTTAATATAGTAAAGTAGGATTCTCTCTGGGTTTCTTCTTACCTTCAGTTTCCAGATTTTCGCATGATTTAGATATATCAGTCAGGAAGTTTTCTATCATGTCTCTGCCGAAGTTTTCCTTCACCACCATACGCAGAACTGCGATGTCCTGGGCGTTTTCTGGTAGGGTATAGGCAGGCACTATCCACCCTTTTTCTCGGAGCTTATCAGACAGCTGAAAAACCGTGTATTTATCATGGGTAAGTTTAACTGTTACCAATGGAAATTGCAGATCTTTATTGATTATCTCAAAGTTTCCAGAATCCGTCAATTGTTTGGCCAGATATTTAGCATTATCACGCATGTTCTCCATGATATCACGGTATCCGGAAAAACCCAGCCTTATGAAGTTGTAATACTGGGCGATTATGGTGTTGCTGGCCTTGGAGAAATTAAGGGAGTAGTTGCTCATGTTTCCACCCAGGTAGTTTATGTTGAAAACCAGATCTTCTGGTATATCATTTTTATCCTTGAATATTAGCCAACCCACTCCAGGGTAGACCAGGCCATACTTATGGCCTGAGGTGTTGATGCTTCTCACCTGCTCCAGCCGAAAATCCCATAACAAATCTGGATATAGGAAGGGTGAAATGAATCCTCCACTTGCCCCATCCACATGGATGGGAATATCCCAGCCTTTTTGCTCTTTTATTTCAAGAAGCAGTTGATTTATTTCTTTTATGGGATCCATCTGTCCGGTGAAGGTGGTTCCAATCACCGCCCCCACTGCTATGGTGTTTTCATTAATTTCCTCAGCTACATCCTCTGCTGTGATTGTATATATTTCATCACTTAGCGGTATTAGTTTGAGTTCCACATCGAAGTAGCGGGCGAACTTCTCCCAGACGGTGTGCACGTCTGCACCCATTACAATATTGGGCTGTTCAATGGATTTGCCCTCTGATTTTCTTCTTTCTCTCCAACTCCATTTATGGGCTAATAATCCCAGCATGATGGCCTCTGATGATCCAATGGTGGCTGTGCCCATACTTAGACATTCCTCTGGGGCGTTGAATAATCTGGCTAACATGTTAACCACCCTTTCCTGGATCTTCTGGGTCTGAGGGTATTCATCGTTATCCACATAATTCTTATCCACAGATTCCATAATGAGCTTATCGGCCTCGGGCTCCATCCAGGTGGTTACAAAGCTGGCCAGGTTAAGAGAGGGGTTCCCATCAAGATCCAATTCATCATGTATCAGCTGGTAGGCGGCCTGGGACGGCATACCCTCATTAGGCATTTCAAATTTAGGTATGCTCCGCTTAAAATATCTACTTCCATAGGCAGTGGTTGTAATGTTATGCTCCTTTTCAGATTTCTTTAACTTCTTTACATCTAGTTTATCTGACAACATATTCTTTCATCCCACTTAACAATCTTGTAGTTTTCATAATCAATTAAATACTAACTTAATTCTTATTTAATTCTTTGGCTAACTCATATAACCGGGTCACTGTTCTCCAGTTACGGGTGGTAGCCTTTAGATCAAACTGTTTTTCCAGGAAATTATTGTTTATTTTTGTTCTACCATAACCATTAGGTAAGTAAAGATATATCTCCCTTCCAATAATTTGGAATCTCTCAAAAGCCTCTTTCTTTTGATCAATCATATCTTTCGGGGTTTGATCTGGTTTTTCTTTTAAAAATGTGACATATGATTTCCCTATATCTTCCTCAAAGAATGGGTTGCTATGAATTATTTTTTTAAATTCATCCAATGTTCGTATTAAAACGGCTACCTGTTGATTGTGCGATTTTTGAATTTCATTCTCTATATC
>JAJRAE010000041.1 GCA_028682985.1 Methanobacterium sp. | reverse complement strand
GGCAATGAATTTAGTGAAGTTATCATGATTACCTTTAATCAGAACGATATCATCAAAATTCTCCTTCAGATAATCCAGGAACTCCATGGTTTCACTCCATTCCTGCCTGGAGATCCTGCCAAACTCATGCTTCAAATCACCGTTCACCACAATATTTTGAGAGGATGTTCTGTTCTGTATTTCCTTTAACCTCTCAATAATTAAGGGGTACTGGAAGCGGGGAACCATTATGCCCTCAGCATTAAGGGACTGCTCATAGCCCAGGTGTAAATCAGAAATAATTAGATAATCTTTAACTTTTAAGGCTAGATCAATGATTGAAGCACCGTATTTCTCATTAAATTCCATTTCAATAAACCTTTAGATAAATAGATAAGAAGTGATTCCTATTAATAAATATACTTTAAAAATAATTATTCTTATATGGGGAAATTCATCATTTATATATTTTTTCCCAAAAAATTAGTTGGAATAAGATAATCTGGGGGGATCTCTATTAAATCTATTTTTCTGCCAGTTCTTTCAGTTTTTGAAGTGCTTTAGGCCAGGTTTCTTCAAACATCTCCTGATACTCATCATTCATATCCATATCAGAAGATAAGTCAACAATTAATTCTGTATTACCATCTTTCTCTTTAAAAGTATAATTTTCAAGTGACCCAGCCCACTCTTGAGCTTCCTCGCTTGATGTGTCTTCTTTGCCTTCCTGAACCATACCAATGTACTCAATGGAGAGAAATTCATATGGTTTATTTTCTTTAATTCTGCTTAACATACCAGACAGATCACCGGATTCGTCAGGTGCGAGGAAAACTATTTTACTTCCCTCCTTCCAGTCACCCACGAAATGAGAACCGGGCATAAAAACATCGGTCCACATGGGATAGGTGTCTTCTCCAATCATAACTTTCCACACCTTTTCTTTTGGTGCTTTAATATTAATTGAAAATTGCATTTTATTCATAAATTTTTCCTCCGTTTAATTTTCTGCCAGTTCTTTGAGCTTTTGTAGGGCTTTATGCCACATATCCTGATACATTTCCTTATAATCATCTGGTATTTCCATAATAGGAGATAAATCAACCAGAACTTCAGTCCCACCGTCTCTCTCTTTTAACGTGTAATTTTCAAGCGCACCAGCATACACCGTTGCCTCTTTACTTGTAATATCTTCTTTCCCATCTTGCACCATACCAATATTTTCCATTGAGAGGAATTCGTGGGGTTTATTTTCCTTTATTCGAAAAACCGAACCGGATATTTTACCAGTTTCATCAGGCGCTAGGAATCGTATTTTACTTCCCTCTCTCCAATTTCCGTCGAAATAGGAGCCTGGCATAAAAACATCGGTCCACATGGGATAGGTTTCTTCCCCAAGCATAGATTCCCATACTTTTTCCCTTTGCGCTTTTATAATTATTGAGAAATGTAGTTTTTCCATTTAATTTTTCCCCCTTTGTTCATTCTAATATTTATTGAGTATTTTCTATTTTCCGGAGTGTTTTTGACCGGTTAAATTTCACCCTAAATCATTGGCCATCATATGCCTGCTTTAGAACTTCTATGTCTAATTTGTTCATCTGCATCATGGCCTGCATTACTCTCTGGGATTTTTCCTTATCAGGATCATTTAAATACTCTCCCATAATGGTGGGCACAATCTGCCAGGCCAGCCCAAATTTATCCTTAACCCAACCGGGTCCCATCTCCATTCCACCCTCGGAGAGTTTCTCCCACAACTGATCCACCTCTTCCTGGGTCTCGCAGTTTACAAACATCGATATTGCTTCTGTAAATTTGAATTGCGGATTATCATTTAATGCATAAAATTCCTGTCCTTCAAGCTGGAAGGTAACCGACATAACTGCTCCTTTCGGTCCAGGACCGGCTTCTCCATAGTACATTTTGTTCACGATCTTTGAATTCTTAAAGATGGAGGTATAGAAAATCACTGCCTCCTCAGCTTTACTATCTTCAAACCATAAGAATGGTACAATTTTTTGCATTTAAATCAACTCTTAAATTTATTTCATCTTCTCCAGAAAATTGGCTAATTTGTCCAGGGATTCATTCCAACCAGCCTCAGCCATACTCATATTTTCATGATCAGGGAAGCTAGTATGCTGCAGGGTGAACCTGGTTTTACCATTCTCTTCATGGAAGGTTACACTCACTATTAACTCTAATGGCCAGTCTCCATCCATCCCGTATTGGGAAGCTGGAACCACATTTCCTTCTTCATCAGCAAAGCTATCCGTGGACACAATCCGCTCCATAGGGACTATCTCTTTATAGACACCGGTGCTCCATATGTCTCCGCCCTCTGGGGATCGCATGCAGTAAAGTGAAGAGCCTCCCACCCTAAAGTCGATCTTGACCACGGGTGCTGTGAAGTCCTTGGGACCCCACCACTTTTTAACGGTTTCAGGGTCGGTAAATGCCTTCCACACCTTCTCAAGCGGTGCATCGAATGTCCTGGTAATGAATAACATAGTAGTTTCTATTATTTCCATGACATTCCCTTCTGTATCTTGGAAGGATCCTGTGTAACCCATATCTGGAATGGTCATCTTCTCTGTTAGCATTTTCCCGCCTTCTGCTTCTATTTTACGGGCAAATTCATCGTAGGAATCAACACCTATGACATCGGTAATAGTAGATCCAAATTCTTTAGGTTTTATAGCACCATTAATACCGGGTTCATCCTCTTCCCCTGCTTCAACAAGCCAGTAGTCAAATTCACCCTCCCATTTTTCTATTTTCCATCCAAAAACTTTTTGATAGAATTCTATTGCTCTTTCCGGGTTATCTGCGGGTATTTCAAAATGTATTATTTTTGCCATATTATTACCAATCCCATATTTTAAAAAAGTATATTTTTTATTCACCTTAATTCAATAAATTACAGCTAAATAGACTATATATTATTCGAAGATTAATAATATTTCTATAGGATGTTGTAAAATGTATAAAAAAAATGAAAGTAATTAAAATTGCAAGAGGAATCTATCTCATCTAATTTAAAAATTTCTCTTAGAAATAAGAAAAAATTAATAAAAATTAATCTTTTTTTTCAGCTAGTTTCTTTAATTCATGCAGTGCAGATGGCCATAATTCCTTCATTTCCTCCACGTATTCATCTGGTGTGTCCAGTTCGATTAGGAGTTCTGTACCATTATCCATCGAGTTGAATATGTAATTTTCTCGGGCTCCTTTCCATTCTTTTTCCAATTCCTGAAAAGAATGTGTTTCTTCCTCTTCCACCACATCAGTGTACTC
>JAJRAE010000104.1 GCA_028682985.1 Methanobacterium sp. | reverse complement strand
TAATGGCAGTGGCAGGTGTGGAATCAGCGATTACCTGTGCTCATGACCCCCTGAAGATGAGCACATCCGCAGTTGTTCTAGATCACTTCCAGCGAATATTGAACAATGATTTTAAAAGAGCATCTGAAAATGGTCTCAAATTATATGGTGCTATTGGTATTCACCCCCGCAGCATATCACCAGATTACCAGGTGGTGCTAGATAAACTACCCTCACTGCTGGCTGATGAGAAGGTAATAGCCCTGGGAGAAATAGGACTGGAAACAGTATCCGATAAAGAGAAGGAAATCTTCATAAAACAGCTGAAATTAGCCCAGGAAATAAGAATAAAAGTTATAATACACACCCCCCGGCGTAATAAGAGAGAAGTAACTAAAACGGCTCTATCTCTGCTTGATGAATTTATAGATCAATCCCTGGTACAACTAGATCATGTGGACAACTCCATAGTGGATCTGGTGGCTGATTTTGAGGGATTACGGGGTATCACAGTACAGCCTCAGAAAATGACTACCCAGGAAGCAGTTGAACTTCTGGATGAATATGGTACCAAGAGATTTATCCTTGATAGTGATATGAGTTCATCACCATCAGATCCCTTATCCGTCCCCAAAACTGTGCATGAGATGAAACTGGCTGGTTTTAAAAGTTCTGATATAAAAAGGGTTTCTGAAGGAAACGTTTCTGAGTTCTATGGGCTATGAACAGTCTTATTAAATTTTTATTCGGAGATTTAGATACAAATTTTAAAGTAGTTTATTAAATTTTATTGTAAATAGCTTTAAATCTGATAATGGCCTAAATCAACCGCCCCCAACATTTCCACACAGCTAGAGGCCAGCTCATTTCCCATCTGGAGGCATTTTTCTGGTGGCTTATTTTTCACCAATCCAGCTATAAATCCCGCTGCAAACGCATCTCCCGCTCCTGTGGTATCCAAGGAATTTATGGGACTGGTTGGTGAATGTATTATCCCGTCTGGTGTGCAGAGACAGGCTCCCTGTCTTCCGCAGGTCACCACCACCTGGGAAACTCCGAATTCAACCAGTTTCCGGGCTCCGGTATTATACTTTTCTCCAGTTAACAGGGAAACTTCTTTACGGTTTAAAAATAATATATTTGTTCTTTTTAAAATTTTACTCAAACAATCCATTCCATATGAGGCTAGAGATGTTCCCGGATTTAAAGATAGATAATTAGCGTGTTTTGATGCCTCCTCAACCACTTCCAGGTACATTCCGGTGAGATGCAGAATCTGAGAATTCTTAATATATTCAACATCACTTTCCTCCAGTTTGAACTGGGCATTGGCACCCATAACAGTGTATATTGATCTTTCACCTCCTTCATCAACAGCTATGAAGGCCATACCTGTGGTATCAGATATTTTCACCAGTCGATCGATGTTAACGCCTTCCTCTAAAAACTTAGTGGATGCAAACTGCCCATATTCATCATCCCCTACCCGGGCAATGATCCCCACATTCACCCCCATCCGGGAAATATTTAAGGCGAAATTAGTTGCAGAACCTCCCAGAAATATTTTAAGATGATCCACATCCACCTCGTCATCCGCCCGGCTGAAACGGGGTACCTTCATTAAAAAATCGATGTTACAGGTACCCAAAGCTGCGACTTGAGTTTTAAAATTATTTATAACCATTCTTTTTCCCGTAATATGCTTTTTTAAACTATTTAGAAAAAATTAACAATTAAATTTAGTAAAAAAAAGGCATATTATTTTGATTCAGGAAGTATGCCTACGAATTTCTTTAAACGGTTTAGTATGCTCTGTTTATCCGGTTCAATAGCCTCGTATTTTTTACCCAGGAGATCAGCTGCCAGCTGCATTATGGCGTTGCTGGTTGGTGATGACGGGTTGACCTCTACTACAGAGCGGCCCATAGCCAGTGCCCGGTCCATCTCTCTATCATATGGAATGGTACTCATCAGGGGCACTTCCAGTATGGCCTCTATCTCATTGGGAGAAAGCAGAAATTTATCATCATACCACATGTTCAAGACAAATCCCAAAACATCGATATCCAGTTCATTGAACAAAATTCGTATTTTAAGAGCATCAGCCACAGATGGCATGGTGGAATTGGTAAGTAATAATACCTCTGTTCCTTCTGGAAGTCCATCAAAAATGTTAGCATTAATTCCGGCAGGTATATCCATCAAGAAAATATCCCCATACTCTGATCCTTCAGAGATTATCTTGTTCCAGGATATATAATTTGGATTGATATGTTTCAGGGTTTCAAAATGAATTCCAGTAGGTATGACCCTTATATCATTTTCTATTTCATATACACAATCTTCTATGGATTGATCTCGAACAAGAACATCGTGTAGAGTTACATCAGGATTAAGCAAACCTGTTATCACATCTAAATTAGCCATAACCAAATCTAAATCCAGCATTACAATTTTTTCTCCGAAAAGGGACATGGCCACTCCTAAATTAAATGTTAGAGAAGTTCTACCCACCCCTCCTTTTCCAGAAGCTATTGCTATAAATCTAGACATTTTCTTATATTGTTTATGTTCGGTTTGATTAATTATTTCTATCTACGGCCCAATAAGCCCTCTACCAACTTGGCAATTACACCTTTCTTATCAGGTTCAATTGGCTGATATTGTTCACCAATTAAATCCGCACCCAGTTGCATTATAGCATTGCTGGTAGGTGATTTGGGATTTTTAACTATGAGCGGCTCTCCAAAGGCTGCTGCTCGACTTACCTCTGGATCATCTGGTATTACGGCTATTACTGGGACTTCCAGTATAGTTTCTATTTCATTAATAGTTAAGAATGTTTTATCATGCAATTCCCGGTTTATGACTACTCCAATTATATCTACACCTAATTTATTAGCGATTATCTTGGTTTTAAGGGCGTCGCTTATGGATGGTACTTCAGGTGTGGTAACCAGGATCATTTCCTGAGCGGCAGCTATTGATGCCAGGGCGTCTTTTTCCAGTCCAGCAGGCGCGTCTATTAAGAGAATATCAACATTCTGAACCAGTGTTTCCAGTGCATCTTCCAGTCTGTCTAATTTAATTTTACGAAGCCCTTCCAGGGATATACCAGCAGGAACAACTTTCACGCCCCCAGGACCTTCATAAATTGCTTCTTCAATAGATGCATCACCAGATAGTACATCGTGCAGGGTTATTGATTTTCCCTCCATTCCTAAAATTAGTTCAAGATTGGCCATTGCCACATCAGCATCTAAAACTAAAGTTTCTTCTCCATAAGTTGATAAAGCCACTCCTAAGTTGGCGGTTATTGTGGTTTTACCCACTCCTCCTTTACCAGAAGCAACTACTATAACTCTTGTCAAACAAACATTCCTCCTAACTAATCTCTACATTAATATTGAAATTACTAACAATTTCTGGAAATTTTCTGAAGCTCTTTTTAATTTCTATCTGCACTATATTTATAACTTGCCTTCTTAAATTATCGATATCCTTTGATTCACCCATTAATCTGGAAAAAAATCCCTTTGTCTCGTATTCTATTATGATGTTGATATCCCCAGTGAGTTCTAAACTATTTTCCAGGAAAACCATCACCTCTGCACCTTTTATTTTAGGAATGCCAAAGATTGACTTTTTTATCTTGTTCATTAGTGAAAATTCAATCTTCTCCACATCATCATCATTGAGTGATCCGCCCTTATAATCATCCAGGATACCATCCACATCATCCTCATTCATCTCTTTAATGCCGTATTTCTCCATTAGTTTGGAACGGTCCATGGGTTCTTCTTTTACTTCCACATCTGGTTCCACTTCACTAACTGGTTTGGCTTCCATGGATTTTAGTTCTTCTTTAAGCGATTCTTTTGATGGGGCAGTATTATCTATTTCCAGTTTCCCCGGATCCACGGATTCTTCAGGTTTTGATGTTTTCACAATGGTTTCTGACTCATTATCTGGGATATCTGGTTCAACAGAGCCTTCTGTATCTACTGATGATTCTGGTGCAATATTCTCTTTTGGAGATTCGGCTGTTTTAGGAATATCAACGGGTTTAGTGGAATCTGTCTCAGGATGATCAGTTGTTTTGATATCTTCTGTTTTAGATTTATCAGTTGAAATAGTTTCATCTAATCCTGAAACATCTGCTGGTGTAGATTCAACTGTTTTTGAACTATCGACTACACTTTCTACATCTGTTTCTGGTTCCGGCTCAGTGGAAGATATTTCTGCAGCGGTATCTGCTGTTATTTGCATTTCTTCAGCAGCTTTAACTTCTCCAGTTCCTTCAGATCCACTTTCTGACTTGGCTGGCTCAACAGAATCATTCCCCAGGCTGGTTTCTATCTCAGATGATTTTGAATCTGTTTCAGATAGAATCTTATCAGATTTTTCAACTTGACCTTGTAAGTCAGAATCAGGTTGTTCTTTTTTGGATTGAATTAATTCAGAAATAGCAGGTTCAGTTTCTCCTTTAACAGGTTCATTTTCTGTTTTAGATGTTTTGGGTTGAACTTGTTCTGGCTCAGAAATAGCAGGTTTAGATTCTTTTTTTACTGGTTTTTCTTCTGTAGGTTCCGTTTCTGTACCTTTGAGCTCATTTATAATCTTGTATACATCAAAATCAGGTTCCATTAAAAATGGTTTGTTTACATCCTGCAGATAATCAATGTTAGAGGACTTTAAGTCAAACACTTCTATAACGGTATCGTTATTTTGGGTAGCGGACATAATGGTTTCTAGTGCATCTGACTTTGAAAACCTCCCATATTCTGCGGCAACCTGTTTTCCTTCTTTAAATAATATAAAACCTTCATCTGGACCCGAAGTAATTCGCATAAATCCATTATGCCTTTCCTTTAACAACTTGTTTAATAGCTGTACAAAGTCTATTTCATCGGCATATGAAACCATTGAAGGTTTGGTAATGGGCACGTCCATTTATATCCCTCAATCTATTGTAAGTAAACCCCTTCATTTATAGATTATTGCCATAAATAATATCTTTTTCATTTAGGGTGAAATATAATACCATAGAGAAATACTCAGTTAATATATCCCCTATTTGAAAAGATTTTATTTTCTTATGAGTTTTATTTCAGGAGGAGTTACTATAATCACATTTTTATCATTTTTACAAAGTAATATTGCTTCACCGCCGGTATTATCTCTAAATGTTTTTAATTTCTCTCCGGCTACATTGAAGTCTTCTGGTACATTCTTCTCAAAATTGGTTAGATCCATTATTATAGGATTTTTATCCTCCTCGATCTGGCGCAGAGCTTCAATGAAATCGTCTAAATTATATATCTTCATCAATATTATTTCATAGAAAGAATGTTCAGGTACAATTATGGTTTCCTGATCTTCTTTTGATTTAGTTTCCTCAATTCCGAGATTTTTCTTTAGACTATCCATTATATCCTTCATTTTTATAACTTCCTTATATGGTCGTTAATTACTTCCAACAATCTTGATGCCCCACCATTTTTTATATCAACAGTAGGCAACTTATACTTATCTTCATAATCCCCTAACACATCTTTATTTTCCACATTCCTCAGGTTCAAGGAAATACCAACAACCCTGGTTGGCTCAACGGCCTCTATAGCTCTAACCTCATTTTCAATTCCCAATGGATGTCGGTAGGGATGGTTGGGCCTGTGACATACTATAGTGAAGTCTGGCTGAGCTCCCACCATTATGGCTGCTGAAAGACCCCTGGGATGAGGATTGCCCCGCTCTGTGAGACTGGACTGTCCTTCCACAAATATTATATCCGGATCTTTTTGAGCAACAGTGTATTTTATTGTTCCCATAACAGCAGAAGCCACGTCCATGACTGATAGGCTTCCAGCTCTGAAATTTAAATCCACCGGGTCTTCCAACCCCATCTCATCAGTGGAAATAATGGCAGGATTCATACCGGCCTCTTGTGCAGTTTTACCCAGCATCCTGGTGGTGGTTCTTTTACCACATTCCTGGGAGGTACCTCCCACAAAAATAACCGGTTTATCTGGCTTATAACTCAGTTTAGGTAATGTTTCTGTACACCTAGGTGGTGCATTCCCAAATATATTTTCTATAACATCTAATCGGGGACTGATCTCTTTGATTATAACATTTTGCTCCTGTGCCAGCTTTATTAGCGATGGATTACTGTAAAGAGATAGAGATCTAAAGGATGTAACCACATTTAATCCTTTATCTATTGCCTGCACCGCATATTTAAGGGCGGATCCTTCAGCTCCGATAGGGAGCATGATAGCAACACTCCGGGCTTCTGTGTCCTGGATTAAATCCTCTAAACTTGAGTATATTATTTTATTACAAAATTTCTTTCCCTGCTTTTCTTTATTATCATCAATAAATCCTACAGCATTTACTCCTTCAAAATTAGAAAATTTCTCGCCTCCTCCGCCACAACCAATAATTATGAAGGGATTAAGATCTTGGAGGTCTTTCACTGAATTTACAAAATACAAAAAATCACTCCTATTAAATGTGAAATGTCAGGAAATATTCATTATCTATTTATTTAATAAATGTTAAACCAAGATATATACTATTGGGTAGAACCCAATTCTATTGTGGAGGGATAGTATGATAGATAGAGTACTTAAGGATTTAGGCAGGATCAATGGGGTTAGTGGATCTTTAGTTGTAGGAAAAGACGGTTTAATTATTGAAAGTGAAGTACCCGGAGACATAGACTCTGAACTAGTAGCGGCTATGGCATCGGCAGTGTTCGGTACAGCGGAAAGATCAGCAGAGGAAATGAAACACGAACCATTACAACAGGTAATGATTGAGGGAAACAAGGGTAAAACACTCATGATTGACGCCGGTGAAGGTATACTGGTGGTTATATCAGATATAGATATTAATCTGGGGTTAATTAGGATCGAAATGAGAAGAAGCGCAGAAAGGGTTATTGACTTCTTAACTTAAAAAAGGGATAAAATTTTTTCCATAGACTTCGGTATTGAATAGACCTCTCTTATCATTGGAGTTGATCTTTTTTGAGAAAACCATATGTCATTTTAATTGGGAGTGCATCTGGAATTGGTAAATCTACAATAGCTTCTGAACTGGCTAAAACACTGGGTATAACCCACATCATTGAAACAGATTTCATCAGAGAAATAGTAAGAGGTATAATTGGACCGGAATATGCTCCGGCCCTCCATAAATCCTCATTCGATGCCTATGTAACCATTAGAGATAAGCAGAGATTCGAAGGAAACGCAGAAGGATTGATCAGCACCGGATTTGAAGAACATGCATCTTTTGTTATACCTGCTATTGAAAAGGTTATAACCAGAGCAGTTAATGACTCCGATGACGTGGTGATTGAAGGTGTGCATTTAGTACCTGGACTGGTTAATATTGAGCAGTTTAAAGATGCTGCCTCCATCCATTTTTTCGTTTTAACCACTGATGAAGAGGTACATAAAGAAAGATTCGTGAAGAGAGCTATGGCCATAAAACGTGGCGGTAAACACCTGGAATATTTCAAGGAAAACAGAATAATAAACAACTACCTGGTAAAACAAGCTGTTGAACATGATATTCCTGTTATAAATAATTTAGAAGTTGATAACACCATTAAAAGAATGCTCAGCCTGGTTAAACAGATATGCAAAAACCTATTATTCCAGAATTCAGTTGATGACCTTGATAAGTTAACCAACATCATCATCGGCAAATATGGGGGAAGATTGGTGGATGTAACTTATTATCTGCCCGGATTTGGGGAGCCACTTAAAAGAAAGGTGAATGTTTATGACCCGGTTGAAGCTGAACGCTTTATAAATCGTTTAAATTCAAATCCTAAGCGAAAAAAAGACCTGGAAAATTTATATCACCTATCAGATAATGTACACAGCCATAAGATCTGCGCCCCTGATAAAGAAAGCTTAAAGAAGATGATAAATGAACTGGACGAAATTGGATTCCTCTATAAAAAAGATATTAATCACAAAAATTAAACGTTATTTTTAAAACATATCCTTTTTAAACATAAATTGAAATTTTTCAATATTATAGTAATTTATTTGGATTGATGTAATTGAAATCTGACTGTCCTGTTTGTAAAGTTAAGGGTTCCATGGAACTCAAAACAAAAATAGAAGAGATACCATATTTTGGTGAGGTTATGGAGTCCACAGTTATATGTGAAGAATGTGGATTTAAGCATTCAGATGTAATCTGTCTGGAGGCTAAAAAACCAGTGAAGTACACCCTTAAAATAGGCAAAGATAAGATGAATAAAAGGGTGGTGAAATCACAGTCTTCCACCATTACCATACCGGAACTAGGTCTTAAAGTAGAACCAGGCCCCCAATCCCAGGGATTCGTATCAAATATAGAGGGAATTTTAGATAGATTTAAAAAAGCTGTTGAAACCGCCCTCAGCTGGTCAGAAGATGAAGAATCAAAATCCAATGCAAATAGGATACTGGAAGATCTGGAAGAAATAAGAACAGGTCATAAACAGGCTACTTTAATACTGGAAGATCCCTTTGGACACAGCCTAATAGAAGATAAAGATGCAGTTAAGAGCGAATTATCTTCAGATGATATGAAAGAACTCAAAACAGGCTTTATAACCTTTGAAAAGGAATAAATAATTAATTAACCTACTTGAAAAAAAAGGAAATTTATTTTTTTTGTAAAAACTGAAAATTTAGAGACAACATAAATAAAAAAATATTATTAGGATTATATTTTTTTCAATTAGAAATCGTCTTCTTCATCAACATCTTTCAGTTTCAGACTCTTTTTAACATCCATACTAAGTGCATCACAGTCTGCTTTGATTGCTTCTAAATGCATTAAAATCCTTTTCTTCTCTTCATTAATTCTTTCTATATTTTTGTAAGGATATATGGATTCTTTAAGCATTTCATATTCGATGGTGGTATATGGATATTCATTTAGTTGTTCACAGACCTTTTCCAGAACCTCTCCTAGGAATCTATTCATCTCGATTTTAACTCGTTCCCTGATCATCTTGTCGTTGTCTAGGTTCTGTTTCATGAGTCGTACAACTTCTGCTTTGGCAAAGGGAAGTCCTAAACTTTCCTCATCTTCTGCTGATTCCCCTTCCTCAGTTAATTCTCCTTCTTGATCCTCTGCTATTTCACTATCTTCATTTTCCAGTTTTTCAACTTCTTCCTCTACAATTTCTTCATCATTATATTCATTGTTATTTTCATCTATTTCATCGTACATAATTCCGCTCCCTTAATTTAATTGTATCTCTAATAAATATTTCTTGTTGAAAGTATTTAAAGGTTTCATTAAAATTAGTTTATAATGAAAAATTTCACTGTTAAAATAAAATGTATGCCGAATTATTAAAGCCAAAATCAAAATTTAAGCATGTTGATATTTTAGGAAAATTTAAAAAAATTTATTTCTTAATTTCCATGCTTAGATCCAGAACCCCGGCTGAATGGGTTAGATAACCGGAAGATATAATATCCACCCCAGTTTTTACATAATCCCCCAGATTATTCATATTTATCCCACCAGAGACTTCTATGATAACCTTGCTTCTAATCCCTTGATCACTAAGGGCGTGCAGTACTGATTCCACCTTACTAACAGGCATGTTATCCAACATGATGATATCTGCTCCTGCTTCTGCAGCTATTAAAGCATCTTCCAGGTTTTCAACCTCTACCTCAATCTTCTTGGTGAAACTGGCATATTCTCGGGCCTTTTTAACTGCTAGTGCCACATCCCCCACCAGGGCCAGATGATTATCCTTGATTAACACAGCATCATCCAGTCTGTAGCGGTGTGTGTCACCTCCACCTGTGCGGATGGCTTCTTTCTCCCAGAACTGTAATCCTGGTGTGGTTTTACGGGTTCCTGCAATTACGATTTCAGGGTTTACTTTTCGTGCTTTTTTAACCATTTCAGACGTGCTGGTGGCGATCCCGCTCATCCTCATAAGCAGGTTTAAAACTGTTCTCTCCAGTGTTAAAATTGTGCTTGCCTCTCCCTCCATTATGAGAATTGTTTCTCCTTCCTCCAACTGGTCTCCGTCCTTTCTGGTGTTGGAAATGGTGATTTTGAAGTCCTCCAATAATGGGGTTATTAAATCTATTCCAGCGACAATCCCTGCCTGATTAGAGATTATTTCAGCTTTTATCTTTAATCCTGGTTTTATAAGAGCTCGGGTGGTTGTATCTTCAAATCCAATATCCTGTTCCAGCATTCTATATAATTCTTTCCGGTGCATCATGGTTAACCACCTGTTAAATTGAATATTAATACCTGATTATTAAGAAAAGGAGTCTTCTATGTTTTTTAAAACATCCGAAATTTCTATTTCATTATTTGAATCGGACATGTATATTACTTAAATTAATGAACTTATATTTCTTACCCGTGAAATATAAAAAACTATAATATTCCATCGAACTAGAACAAGATTATATATTAATGGGAAATATCTATGGAATAAATCAATTTATAGGAAATATATCAAATGGTGACATCAATATGGAGTTAACATTCCTGGGAACCTCATCTGCACTGCCCACTAAAACCCGAAACCATCCAGCAATTGCTCTGAAATGGGATGGTGAAATAATTCTGATGGATTGTGGAGAGGGAACCCAGAGACAAATTTCCCAGGCTGGTTTAAGTCCCATGAAGATTAAAAACATATTTATAAGTCATCTTCATGGTGATCATTTCCTGGGGCTGCCTGGACTTATTCAGTCCATGGCCTTCAGGGGAAGAACTGAACCACTACATGTGTTTGGACCCTGGCGTATGGCGCAGATTATGGACTACATAAAAAACCTGGGCTATTATTCATTAAACTTTCCCATATACACCCATGAAGTGAACGACGGATTGATTCTAGATAAAGAAGATTACCAGGTGCACTGCATAATGGCGGATCATTCCATTCCAAATTTAGCCTACCGGATAGCCGAGAAGCGTCGCCCGAAATTTTTAAAGGATAAAGCCCTGGAATTGGGAATTCATCCTGGCCCTGATTTTGGTAAACTGCAAGCCGGTCAATCAGTGAAAATAAAGGATGAAGTCATTGAACCAGAACAGGTGCTGGGCGATGAGAGGAAAGGAAGAATAATTGTTTACTCAGGAGATACCCGTCCTTTTAATGGTATGGTTAAATTCGCAGCAGGATGTGATGTACTAATTCATGAATCCACCTTTGACGAATCCCATAGAAGCAGGGCTGTCCTAACAGGACATTCCACAGCATCTGATGCAGCAAGAATTGCCAGAGAAGCCCAGACTAAAAACTTGATTTTAACCCATATTAGCACGCGTTTTCAGAATACAGAGCAACTGGAGAAAGAATCCTTAGAAATATTCTCTAATTCTTCATTAGCCAGTGATTTCATGACCTATGAGGTGAAAAGAGAATGACTTTAATTGAAAATGCATTTAATGGAATACCCATAGATCCTTTGGTTATCGATGTAATTGGAATCTCCATTATCTTAATAATGGCGTTCATAGTAATCGAAATAATAAATTATCTTCTTAAATCAACTGGTCAACGTTTTGAATTGGAAACGACGGTTATCCAGGTTTTACAGGAGATTTTCAAATATACAGTGATAGTCATCGCTCTGGTCATGATACTGAATGAACTAGGAATCAATGTCACTGCTTTAATTTTCTCTTTAGGAATAGTAGGAGTTGCAGTAGGTTTTGCTGCACGAGATACTCTTTCAAATTTTATATCAGGACTTTTCATACTGGGTCATAAAAGTTTCAAGG
>JAJRAE010000207.1 GCA_028682985.1 Methanobacterium sp. | reverse complement strand
TGGCCACCTTTTTCCGGTCTCTTCCCAGTACCCAGTGCAGATCTTCCTGGAATTCCATTACCTGGACCAGTTTTTCGTCATCCATTTTTATCCCTTCCACCAGGGCGCAGGCGGTGTAGGGACGTATATGGGCCAGTTCAGGGTCTACTGTTATGCTGGTTTGTGATGATACTAGTTCATACTGGGGGATTCCCAGCTCAATGTTCTGGAAGCCTTTTAAGGTTCGGACTATTCCTTCCACTGAGAAGTGATCTGGACGGTTGGGGAAAAATTCAACCTTCAAGTTTTCTTCATCATAGTCTTCGATATCACTCCCCATCATTGGTAAGAGGTTTATAAGCTCCTCTTTGTCCATGGGTTTACCTAAAAGCTGATTGATATCCTTATAAGAGAAATTTATAACAGGCATATCCAATTACTCCTCTACAGATTTAGATTAATTTTTATGAATTTTATATTACATGTTGAGCATTGAAAATAGTATTATAAAGAAGAATGATTCAACAACGAAGTGCAGAGCTCGGTGTTGCAGCCATCTGAGCTTCATACCTGATAACTCATGGAAAAAGTCCACAGCAAAATGGATAATAGCTGCCAGTATTCCTATCTCCAGTGAAAAGAACAGGATAGAGATCAGGATTAGGTGGAAGATGGCCTCCATTCCTTCATGCACTATCCATAAGGCAATGTTTGTTTTAACTGCTTCCCTCAGTATACCGGCCAGGAGGATGTAGAAATCCGCGAAGACATTCCATAGTATGGCGCTGTGTATTTCATCACTAATTGCCAGGACTAAGGCGATGTAGAACCATAATAATTCCATATAATTTTCAACTCTATTATTTAATTTAATTTTGTACTTATATAATTAATAAAATAACCTATATAAATTTGGATATAAACTGATATCCATAAAATATTAATGTTTAAAGTTATTCAAATATTATATAAAATTGTAAATCAAAATTAAATGCTTATCCCATGTTTATAATTTATAAGAAGAATAAAATGAATGATGGAACATCAATATCAATATGAGTATAACTAAAATGATGTTTATATGATTATATCATGTTATTTAATACTAGATTATCACAGAAATTTAAAAAATATAATTTACCCATATTATAAATCAAGGAGAATTAATATTTATGTCAAAAAATGAGATTCCTAAGGATTATGATCATAAAAAGGAAATTGAATGGCAGGATAAATGGCAGGAAAACGACTTATATAAATTCATTGGAGATGAGTCCAGACCCAATTACATAATAGACACCCCACCACCTTATCCAACCGGATCAATCCACATGGGACACGTACTGAATTGGCTTTATATGGATCTTATTGCCCGATATAAGCGAATGCGAGGATTTGACGTTCTATTTCCACAAGGCTGGGATTGTCACGGTTTACCCACCGAAGTAAAGGTAGAAGAAACCCATAATATAAAGAAGAGTGATGTCTCCCGGGAAGATTTTCGTAAAATGTGTATAGATCTCACCCAGGATAATATAAAAATGATGAAAGTCCAGATGCAGTCCCTGGGCTTTTCACAGGACTGGAGCAGGGAATTTATAACCATGACTGATGAGTACAAAATGAAAACCCAGCTCTCATTTTTAAAGATGCATCAACAGGGCCTGATCTACCAGGCGATCCATCCTGTTAACTGGTGCCCCCGCTGTGAGACTGCCATAGCATTTGCTGAGGTCGAGTATCATGAAAATGAAACCTACCTGAACTACCTGGAGTTTCCAGAGGTGGATGGAACCGGTAAAGTACCGATAGCCACCACCCGACCTGAATTATTATCAGCCTGTGTTGCGGTCACCGTCCATCCCCAGGATGAGCGGTATCAGAGTTTAACAGGTAAATTTGTGCAGATACCATTATACGGTCGTAAAGTGAAGGTGATCACTGATGAAGATGTTGATCCGCAATTCGGTACTGGGGCAGTTATGATCTGTACCTTCGGTGATAAAACAGATGTTTCCTGGGTAAACCGTTATGAACTGGATGTTATTGAAGCAATAGATGAGAAAGGAGTTATGAAAGATGTGGCCGGTGAATATGCTGGTTGCACCATCTCAGAATGTAAAGAAAACATCATAGCAGACCTTAAAGACAAAGGAGAGCTTCAGAAGCAGGAAAAAGTTGATCAAAATGTGGGGCTGTGTTGGAGGTGTAAAACACCTATAGAGATTCTGGTTAAGAAACAGTGGTTTGTAGCAGTGAACCAGTTAACCGATATGATAGAGAAAACCGCTAATGATATGGACTGGATTCCGGAGCATATGAAGACCAGACTAATAAATTGGACCGGCTCCATGGAATGGGATTGGTGCATCTCCAGACAGAGAATATTTGCCACACCCACACCAGTATGGTACTGTCAAGACTGTGGTAAAGTTGTTCTTCCTGAGCCAGAGGATCTGCCGGTGGACCCAACAGTGGATGCCCCAGAATTTAAATGTGAATGCGGATGTGATGATTTCAATGGGGAGACTGATGTACTGGACACCTGGATGGACAGCTCCATAACCCCCATGGTGATTGCTGGCTGGCCAGATGAGGATTATAAAGAACTTTACCCGGCGAGCTTAAGACAGCAGGGCCATGATATCATCAGGACCTGGGCCTTTTACACAATCTTAAGATGCAAAGCTCTCACAGGTAGAGAGCCTTTTGGCGAGGTGGTTGTTAATGGAATGGTCTTTGGAGATGATGGACATAAAATGAGCAAATCTCGGGGCAACGTAATAGCACCAGAAGAAGTGATAGATAAATATGGTGCAGACGCCCTTCGTCTGTGGGCAGCTAACAGTGTTCCTGGTTCAGATGTTCCCTTTGCCTGGAAGGATGTTAAGCACAGCTATAAATTTTTAAGAAAGTTCTGGAACGCCTTCAGATTTATAAGTATACATATAGCTGATTACCAGCAGGATATGCTTGATAAAGAACAGTTAAATCCTCTGGATAAGTGGATACTATCCAAACTTAATCAACTGGTAAAGAATGTGACAGAAGATCTGGATAGTTACAATTTCTCCAGGGCCAAGTCGTCTATCTCAAGTTTTATCTGGAATGATTTCTGTGATGAATATATCGAGGCGGTAAAGTACCGTTTATATGGGTCGGAAGATTCAGCATCCCAGAGTGCAGCCAAGTTTACCCTGAAAACAGTTATTTCTACATCATTAAAGCTACTAGCACCCTTGACTCCTCATTTTACTGAAGAGATCTATCAGTATTTAAATTCTGATCATAGTATTCATGAAGCCAGCTGGCCTGAAGTTGATGAAGATTTGATAGACCTTACTGCATTAAGTGTGGGAATGTTAGGTGTGAGAGTTATCGGGGATATAAGAAGATTTAAATCATCTTCTGGAATGCCCCTGAACGTTCATCTTAAAGGGACGGTTATTTATACTGAAGATGATGAGACATTAAATCATTTAAATGAAGTTGTAGATGATATAAAGGGTACCATGCGCATTGAAGAATTGGAGATAAAAAGGGGTCAACCACAAATTGAGGAGAAAGTGGTGGAGATCATCCCCCAGATGAATAAAATAGGCCCAGATTTCCGTAAAGATGCACCAAAAATTATAAAATATTTGCAGACCACCGATCCCCAGTCTGTAGCAGATGAAATGGACAACAAAGGTGTTATTTTCATAGATGATCTAAAACTGCAGAGTGAATACATCAAAACCAGGAAAGAGATCATAAGCAGCACCGGAGAAAAGGTGGATATCATTTATTCAGATGAACTAGTACTGGTCATAACCAAATAAAAAACCATGGAATACATAAGGGAGGAACTCATGGAAATCAAAGTTAAAAAGGTGGAATGTATTAAGGGTGTTGTCAATGCACCACCATCCAAGAGTTTCAGCCATCGCGCTTTTTTAATAGCCTCCCTGGCAGAAGGCATATCTCACATAAAATTCCCCCTGTATTCAGAAGATACCTGCGCAACCCTACATGCCTGCCAAGCCTTGGGAACTGATATTAAAACAGATGTAGATAAATGCAGGATAAAAGGTACTTCAGGTTCTTTCAATACTCCTGAAGACGTTCTGGATGTTAAAAATTCAGGCACCACACTGAGACTGATGGGCAGTGCAGCTAGCCTGGCTTCTCAATACACCATTTTGACTGGTGATGAATCACTTAGAACCCGACCCATGCAGGAACTTATAAATTCCCTTAAAAAACTGGGCGTAGACATCATTTCAAGCAGAGATAATGGAAGGGCACCCATCATAATAAAAGGAGGGTTAGAGGGAGGTGAGACATCCATCCCTGGAGATATAAGCTCCCAGTTCATATCCTCCATCCTAATATCTGCACCATATGCCAGTAAACCAGTGAATCTGGAGATCACTGGAAAATTCATCTCCAGACCATATGTGAACATGACCATTGATGTGATGAAGGAATTTGGTGTTCAAGTTGATTATAATGGAATAAACCGGTTTAGGGTGGAGCCCCAAATGTATAGGGCTACTGAATATGTGGTGGAGGGTGATTATTCCTCTGCTTCCTACCTCATTGCAGCTGCTGCTTCATTAGATTCTGATTTAACAGTTCGTAATTTAAAACTTAAATCCAAACAGGGAGATAAACAGATACTGGACATAGTAAAAGATATGGGATGCCAGATTAGACAGGATGATAATCAGGTTTATATAAAGGGACATGGAGATCTTCACGGTGTAGATGTCAACTTAGAAGATACTCCAGACCTCCTACCCACGGTAGCTGCCCTGGGAGCAATTGCAGAAGGAACAACCCACATATACGGTGCGGAACACGCCCGTTTGAAGGAAACAGACCGGATACATGCCTGTGCAGAGGAGCTATCCAACCTGGGTGTTCGAGTAAAAGAAAATAGAGACGGTCTCACCGTTAAAGGAGGGGCTGAAGGTGGGGTTGTGGACTCACACAATGATCACAGGATGGTTATGGCCCTTTACCTCATAGGTTTAAAGGTGGGTGGAGTTATTATCAGAAATCCATCAGTATACGATGTTTCATTTCCAAATTTCATAGAAATTATGGAGAATCTAACTAAAATAAAATAAATTGATAAAGGAACAATATACTCGAGAAGTGGAAAATGAAGAATAGAAAAAAAGAAACCAAGATAGTTATTTTGGGGTCTTATAATTCAGGAAAGACCACCACTCTGGAAAATATCTGCGAAAAAATGACCAGGGTTGAATACAACGGCACCACCATATCACTTGACTATGGAAACATAGAGGTGAACGGTAAAAAGGTGCATATTTTTACTACGCCCGGCCAGGAGAGATTTAAATTCATGCGGGAGATACTTAGCCAGGGACTGGATGGAGCTATCGTCGTAATAGACAGTTCACAGGGTTTGACTTCCACTGATAAAAATATTATACACAGATTGAACTCCAACAACGTTCCCTACGTGATATTTGCAAATAAACAGGACATTGGAACCGAAGATGTGGATTATGACGGTATAACTGATGTTCCTATTATACCAACCGTCGCCCGGGATGGGGAAGGCGTTTGGAATGGTTTAAATCTGTTATTAGATTTATTAGATAGTTAAGAGATATTTTAATATTTAATTTATTTATTTTTGGGAGTGATTGTTATAGCGGATAAGATTGACCATATTCTGGCGGCTCTGGAGGAGAAATTTACTCTTAGAACTTTTGAAGGGGGAGATCCTTACCGGGTTTTGATAAGAACTATTCTGTCACAAAGAACCAGAGATGAAAATACAGATCAGGCTTCGGCCCGTCTTTTCTCAAAATACAGTGATATAGAGGAGATTGCACAGGCAGATGTGGCTGATATAGAGGAACTGGTTCGTCCAGCTGGATTTTATCATGTTAAAGCCCGCCGGATCATTGAGGTTTCTCAGATACTTCTGGATGTATTTGGGGGTGAAGTTCCAGATAATATTGATGAACTATTAACCCTACCCGGAGTTGGCCGCAAAACAGCCAACTGTGTTCTGGTCTATGGATTTAGAATACCTGCCATGTGTGTGGATGTGCATGTGCATCGCATCTCTAATCGTTTAGGGTTGGTTGAGACCAGAAACCCAGACCAGACAGAAGAAGAATTAAAAAAACTGATTCCTGTTAAGTATTGGTGTAAGATAAACGATCTCATGGTACAGTTTGGCCAGACTATCTGCCGTCCCATTAGTCCAATACATGATATATGCCCTTTGAGTGATTGCTGTAAATATTTTGCTGAGTTATAAAGGGTTTTTTAAATTTACGTAGCTTTATTAATTGTAAAAAATATTTTGTTTTATTAATAAAACAGTGTATCTTTAAAATAATCAATAAAAACAGTAACCTTTTTATTAATTCTTGTTATATTAATAAACAGAATTCCTTTTTTTTGGTGAAAATAAAAATGTCATTTGAAGCTGCAGTGGAACTATCTGAAAATATAAAGAACTTTCCAGGAATCCAATCTGTAGTTCTTTTCGGTCCGCTGGCCTCTGGTGATAAATTATCAAAGGATTCCAAGATAGATATAGCCATAATATACTCAAAAAAAGATAGAGAGATTATGAAATGGATCAGATATCTGGCCACAGACCGATTCAAACTGCATCACCTCACACCTGAAGAAATAAAGAACAAACCAGAAGTTATAAATGCTTTATCTGGAGAGGGAATACTCTTACAGGGCAATCCAGTATCACTTTCTATAGAAGACCAGGAACTCAAGTCCCAGATGCTCATCTCCTACAATACTACGGAACTTTCTCAGAATGAAAGAAGCAAGTTAAATCGCGCCCTTTTTGGGGGTGTTTCCACTTATCTGCAGAAGGGAGAAAGGAAGAAGAAGTACTACTCCGGTTTGGTGGAAAAACTGCATGTCCAAAGAATTGGCAAAGGAGTTCTTCTGGTAGATCGGCGCAACGCCAATCAGATAACCAAGACTCTATCAGGATTCCAGGCAAAATGGAAGGAAATACCTATCTGGACCTATTAAAAGTTTTTTTGATTTATAAATAGAATATGAATAAGATTAATTTCTGACATTAAAAATTAAAAATAAAATAAAAAATAATTATTCGTTATTTAGACGCTCATTTCAATGTCGGCGGCTTTAACTGTTTTTCTACCGGCGTGTTTTGCTACTTT
>JAJRAE010000257.1 GCA_028682985.1 Methanobacterium sp. | reverse complement strand
TATGTTATATCTATAGCTGAAGGCACTCCTCTTTCTTCAGAACAAATAAATGAAATCAGACTTCTTATTGCTGATACAATTGCATTCAGTGACTTACCTGAAGATGAGAAAATTGTTAGGGATTATAGGGTAAGGGAGCTAATGGGTTTGATTTACAGAAATTATAAGCTAACTGGTGAAATTCCGGACTTCGTATCTAAATACCACAATAAAGATAAATCCAGAGATTGATTATCGTCAAATAACCATATATTATTGGAGGTTTAAAATGATGGATCAAAATAATATTGAAAATATGGATGATAACGAGTTCTTTGATTACTGTAAAAAATTTGTTGAAGATATTATTTTTTCTAAAAATGGTATTGATGATGTTACTTTTGAACAAAGCAACGATGCTGAATTTTTAATGTCAATAATGATTCGTTTGATGAGGGCCAATGGAGAATACAAAAAGAGATTTATGCAAATATTCAGAGGCTTAACATTGATTTACACCAGTCCATATAATACTAAGAACAACCGTGGATTAATCGATAAAGCCTGGGACGATATGAACAAATTATAACTATTTATCAATCTACACAATTATTCTGATATTATGGCTGAATTTTTTTCCAGAATTATTTTTCTATTTTGTCTAAAATTCTCTTTTAATTGAACATACAGAAATAAAAGTGAAGAATGTTAAGGATAGAATTATCCTATTCTTTAGATAGAAGAATATAATAAGTTTCTAATCTTGCATTAAAGCTTTCAGGGTGTACTATCCATCCTTTACTTTCCCATTGTTTAAGCTCATTTATGAAAAGGTCTTCACCGTCTTTTATTTCAGTTTTAACTATTTTCCACTCTCTCATAATTAATCACTGTTATAATATTATGGTTTAATTCATCTATATTATTTTTGGATGAAATTCTGGTAAACGGGTGTCTAGATAAAATACCTGGTTGAATCAGAACCACGTTAAAGGTTCAATCTTCTACTTAGCCATCTCTAAAACTTAGAATATTAAATTAACATTATTTAGTTGGTCATATTCTCTTTAACACGGTTTAAATTGGAAGGAACCTCCGTTTTGAATCTAATTTTTCTATATAAAGCGGCATTAAATGTCATGGTTAACATTCTAATATTTTAATAATGATTCAAAAACTTATTATAATTAGAGGAATTATCTCTGCGGTTTTTACAAAATATTATATATAACAACTTTAATATTTATTTAAAAGCTTCATGACCAGCGCCCACCCTAACCTGCGGATATTGTTCTAAAAATTCAATTATTTTATCCAAACTCTCTTGGGCCTGCTCCACATCCCAAGTGTAGTCGCTGGGTGCTACACCCAATTCCAGGTTCCTATGTATAAACGCAGCGTCCATCGCCAGTAAAACCGGTCTATCCCGGCTATTAATCAGGAAAGACATGTGCCCAGGGGTATGTCCCGGCGTCCAAATGGCCCAGAGCGTACCATCACCTAATAAATCTACGCATCTTCCAAGATAGGGCATCTCCTGAGCATGGGAAAAATCGACTTCAAAAAGCGTGTCTAGTCCTTCCAGGAAGTTGCCATGGAGTTCTGGTTTATATTCTTGATATTCCCCCTTACCCACAATATAGGGTATATTTCTGGGAAGTTCTCTCACGCCTGCCGCATGATCAGCATGTAGATGGCTTAAGAATACCATTTTTAAGATAATTTTATTTTTTTGGATATGATAACCTATATTCTTCTTCAAATCCAGTTGGAATTCATCCACAGCAGGACCATGCATTCCACCTTTTGGATCATAAATATACGAGGCATCAAGACCGGCGTCTAAAAGAATATCACCCTTATGTTCATGTTTAACCCAGTGGTTAAGTATAGGCACCTGTAATTCTTCATTCTCCACATCGGCAAGCTTCGGATTTAAAGTCCCTTTAAGATTGAGTTTCACAGTTCCAGTCTGTAAACTGGTTACTTCCACATTAACGGGATTTCTAAAGACTTCATCCCAGGTTTTTTTCCTACTAATCTGGTAAGTGTATGATTTAATTTCCATTTAACGGATTCCTCATTTACCCTTTGATCTATTTATTCATTCAAAACATTTATCCAGAAATTTGTTTCTGGTAGTTTGGTAAGATAATTTGCAACCTACTTATATTAATTATTAAAAGACTATATTAGATTAAAAGAATATCTTTATTTAAACAGATTAATCTAGTATTGGTTGGTGCGTAAACTTGACAGACGGCCCTAAAAAATTGAGTAAAAACGATTCTAGAAAAAAATTCATTGATCTAGATAATATAAAAGAAAAAGCCACCAGCATCAAGGATAAGAATCGGAGCAAATTAAATATTAAAGATAAAGCTTCGGAACCTTTTCGAAGGGATAATCCACCTCAGCTGGGGAAATCAGACCAACAAAATGTTTTATCAGATGTTTATAACAAATTAAGAGCAATACCTCTTATTACCAATAAAAGATTGATTCTCATTATTATATTTATTATTTTAATTGGTGCTGTTGGTTTTTTAGCAGCGAACAGTTTTAAAACAAGTGCTAATAAAACAAACACAACAAATAACACCCCAATAGTAGCGGATAATCATTTTGATAATGGATTGATATCCTTTGATTATCCTAAAGGATGGAATGTGACCAACGGAACAAAAGCACCAGTAATTGTTACTGTATCTAAGGATGAAAATAACAGTTTCGTTGTTATGAATGAATACCTCAACAAAACCACATTCACAGATCGAGTTCAAACCTGGAGGCAGAATATCCTGCAAACCGGTGCTATATCCTATGAAAGCAATATTACCATAGATAACACCACAGGATATAGTATTGAAGCAATCTATCAGGTTAACAACACCACATATAATGCTCGGGGAGTTGCTGTTTCAAAAAATAACACCATCTATTTTGTGATGTTTATATTTAAGGGATCCCTACTGGATTATAAAGATGAGATGAATCAGGTGATCAACAGCTTCCATATAGTACATTGAAAGAGCCTAATCGAAAATAACAATTAATATTTTAAAAAATCTGGGAGAAAGACGGAAAATGTTTTGGAATGAAGATTTAGAATGCCAACCACCTGCAGAACGTGAGAAATTGCAGCTTAAAAGACTGCGGGAAGTGGTTAAAACTGCCTATGAAAACGTACCCTATTATAAGAAGAGATTTGATGAAGCAGGAATTAAACCAGAAGATATAAAAACCCTCAAAGATATTGAAAAACTTCCCTTAACCACTAAAGATGATCTGAGAGATGCTTATCCATTTGGAATGTTTGCTGTTTCCCCTAAAAAGATTGTGGAATTACATACCTCTTCTGGAACAACCGGAAAACCAACCGTGTCTGGTTACACCAGAAAAGATATTGAAACCTGGTCTGAGGTAATGGCCCGGGGACTGACCATGTTCGGATTAACCGAGGACGATGTTATCCAGAACACCCACGGCTACGGCTTATTTACCGGAGGATTTGGAGTGCATTATGGGGCCCAGAAAATAGGAGCCACAGTTATACCTATCTCCACAGGCCAGACCAAACGACAGATCGAAATCCTGGAGGATTTCGGGACCAATGTACTTATATTCACACCATCATATGGCCTTTATTTGGCAGAGGTGGCTGAAGAAGAAGGGGTTAACCCGGATGATCTTAAACTGAAAAGTATAGGATTTGGTGCTGAGATGTGGACCAATGGCATGAGAACGGAAATAGAGAAAAGGTTCGGCGTGCCTGCCTACAATATCTATGGATTAACCGAAATCATGGGACCGGGGGT
>JAJRAE010000100.1 GCA_028682985.1 Methanobacterium sp. | reverse complement strand
TAAATGATGTGGACAACGTTGGACGAACTGGAAGACATATGACCTGCTTCACCATGGGCGGACATCATGCCTTCAACACCAAAGATACCTGCGTGTACTGGGAAGATGAAACTGTCCAGTATTGCCACGATTTCATAGCTCATACCGGCATTAATCCGGAAGAGATCACATTTATAGAATCATGGTGGGAAGGAGGAGGAAACGCCGGCCCCTGCTACGAGATATGTGTGCGGGGCGTGGAACTGGCCACTCTGGTATTTATCAAATACCGCACCACACCCCATGGATTAAAGGATATTCCACTTAAAATAGTGGATACTGGATATGGTCTGGAGAGATTTGCCTGGATATCCCAGGGAACCGCCACTGCCTACGAAGCCTCATTCGGTCCAGTGATAGAAAAACTAAAAAATCTATCTGATGTACAGGTGGACAATCATATACTAGCAGAAAATGCCCGAGTAGCTGGTATGATGGATATAGAGGACATAGCAGATTTAAAAGCTCTGCGTAAAAGAGTGGCTGAAAGGTTAAAAATACCAGTTGAGGAACTATTGAAAGTAACCAAACCCATGGAATCTATCTATATAATAGCGGATCACACCCGGTGTCTGGCCTTTATGCTGGCAGATGGGGTGGTGCCGTCTAATGTTAAAGATGGATATCTGGCCCGTTTAATTTTAAGGAGAACCATCAGATTCATGAATGAACTGGACTTAGAGGAGTCATTGCAGAATATAATGAAGTTACAGCTGGACTTTTTAAAGGAAAGCTATCCAGAGATCAGGGAACATGAAACTCATATCAATTCCATAATCAATCTGGAAGAAAAGAGATATTATAAAACAGTGCATAAAGGGAAAAAGATGGTTAAAAAAACCATTGATTACCTTAAAAAGGATAACAAAGAGAAATTACCACTGGAATCTCTTATAAAATTATACGACTCCCATGGCATTCCCCCAGAAACAATAAATGAAATAGCAGGACAGAACAATTTCGATGCGAACATTCCAGACAACTTCTACACCCTGGTTGCTGCAGAACACACCGAAGAGAAAACAGAGAAGAAACAAGATGCAGAGCTAAACTACCCACAAACTGAACTTCTATTTTATGATGAACCATCCAAAACAGAATTTAATGCCCACATCCTAGATACATACCAAAACAACATCATACTGGATCAGACGCTCTTCTATCCGGAAGGAGGAGGTCAGCCCTCTGATATCGGATATTTAGAAATACGGGGGCAGGAAATAGAGGTAATAAACACTGAAAAAATTGGTGATGTAGTTCTACATAGGGTTAAAGAGGAAGATATCAAAAAACTACATCCTTATCAGGGCCAGAATATTCAGGGATTCATAGATCCACACCGCAGGAAAATATTAACCCAGAACCACACTGCCACTCATTTAATTATAACTGCTGCCAGATCAATCTTGGGAGACCATATATGGCAAGCCGGAGCACAAAAAGGTGTTGATAAATCAAGAATAGATATATCACACTATATGCGAATATCAGCACAGGAACTCCAGGAAATAGAACTACTGGCCAATAAACTGGTTATGGACAACATACCAGTGAACACCTTCTGGATGGACCGGACCTTGGCTGAGAAAAAGTACGGATTCATACTATATCAAGGAGGGGTGGTTCCGGGTATGCATATCAGAACAGTAGAGATTGAAGGAACCGATATTCAGGCCTGCGCTGGAACCCACTGTAATCAAACAGGAGATGTGGGATTAATAAAGATCACCAGAACCGAAAGAATACAGGACGGAGTGGAAAGAATAGAATTTTCCGCAGGAGAATCGGCCATAAAAGCCGTGCAGATAACTGATAATCTTTTAAAGGAAAGCTCCACAATATTTAAAGTGGATGCAGAACAGCTGCCCCGGACCTGTGAAAGGTTTTTTGCAGAATGGAAGTCCTTTAAAAATGAGATAGATAAGCTTCAAAGTGAAATAGCATCACTGAAAATAGATGAAATCACCAACCAAACCATTGAAATAGGAGGTTTAATCATCTTAAACCAACATATCGAAGCGGATATGAGTGAACTAATAAAGATAGCATCAAACATCACAGAAAAACAAGGCAAAGCAGACGTGGTTGTTATAGCAAACAGTGAAGGTAAAATTGCAGGAGCAGCATCACCAAAAGCCCTTGAAAAAGGTATTAAAGTCAATGAAATCATCAAAGAAGTAGCTAATATCATGGGAGGAGGGGGAGGAGGCAAACCCGGCCTTGCTCAGGGAGCAGGTAGAGACCCTTCAAAACTACCAGAAGCAATGGAATCTGTTTTAAAATATATTAAAAATTCGATTTAATAGAAATAGATTAATCAAGGAAAATATAATTGAATTAAAAAAAACTTAATCCGGGAGATATTATCCATGGCCCGAGAAGAGACGGTAAATCAAAAAAAACCTGAAAAGGAAATTGAATACTGGAAGGAAGTAGGAGACAACTCATTTAAAGAAGGTAATTACCTTGCAGCTCTAGAAGCTTACGAAACAGTGGTAAGAGTGGATCCCCAAAATGCTGAGGCCTGGAAAGGCATGGCCACCGCGTTTACCCTGTTAAATCGACCCTATCAAGCCCTGGAAAGCCTGGATAATGCTGTTGATATTGATCCTTCAGACCTGGAATCTGTGGAAATAAAGATTCTGATACTCTCAAAGCTACTGGAAGAAAATCAGGAAAGATTAAACCGGTTAAAAAAAGCCCAGACCGATGTAAATAATCATAAATTAATTTAAAAAAAAAATTAATTTGATTATAAATTAATCCAAAAAAGAGCAGAACACCATGAAAACACGTTCCATTATTGAAATATCCCAGAAAATAAAAAAAGGCAAAGCAACCATTCTAACTGCAGAGGAAATTAGCAATCTGGTAAGAGAAGGAGAAGAACCAAGTTTTAATGATGTGGATGTGGTCACCACAGGCACCTGTGGAGTGATGTCTGGAACAGCCGCCATAATACATGTGAAAGTGGGAGAGCCTGGTTCCTTTAAAAAGGCCAGTAAAATCACCCTGAACGGTGTTCCTGGATTTCCAGGACCCTGCCCCAATGAATGGCTGGGATCAGTGGACCTGATATTATACGGAACGTCCCATAGTATAAACGACCCTAATTACGGTGGAGGGTTCCTTTTCAAAGATCTGGTAATGGGAGAAGAAATTGAAATAGAAATGGAATCCATAAGTGGAAAAACTCTTAAAACAACAACCAATATAGAGGAAATAGGCACTGCCCAAATGATAGGAACCAGACTGGCCTTTAAGAATTACACTGCTTTTGTCAATCCTTCCAATGAATCTGTAGCTTCCATATTCCATGCCATAAATATGGAAGGACCCTTCAAAGGACTATCTTTTTCAGGCTGTGGTGAACTGAACCCACTGCAGAATGACCCCCATATGAAAACCCTTAAAACTGGAGGCAAAGTACTCCTAGCTGGATCAGAAGGAATAATACTGGGACAGGGCACCAGAAGTACCGATTTAAAGCCGAACCTCATGATTTCTGCAGATATGCACACCATGGATCCCTATCTATTGGGCGGTTTTAAAACTGCAGCTGGGCCAGAAGTATTTAACAGTGTGGCAGCAGCCATCCCCATACTCAACGAAGACATATTAAAAGATACATTCATACTTAATAAGGACATTAAACTTCCAATAGCAGATATCCGAGGAAGACATGAGGTTTTAGGGTTCACGGACTATGCTTCAGTTTGGGATAATATAATGGAAAGACCTGTTTATGACCAGGACGAATGCGAGAACTGCCAGTCCTGTCTGGTCCGAGAAAGATGCCCTACAGGAGCATATGAAGATCTTGTAAATCTGGAAACTTGCTTTGGATGCGGCATGTGTGATTACTCGTGTCCGTATGGTGCTTTTGAAATAAAAAGAGGGCAGATCAACTTCCAGGCTGGTGAAAGCATGGTTAAGGTGCCAATGGTTTGCCGTCAGTCCGATCTTAAAAGAGCCAGGAAAACAGCGGAAGAACTGAAAAACAGGATCCTAAATGGTTCATTTAGTCTAATTTGAATTATAGTTATTTTTGTTAACCAAATGAGGGTAATGTGCTGTTGGTGAACATCATGATGCCTATTATGAATCCAATTAATAGGGCAATTAATAAAATCAGGATTACGGGAAGCATTCCACTACCAGAACTTTTCTCTTCTTCATCAGGATAATAAGCGCTCAGATCATATCCTCGATACTTCTTCCGGGGCTTTTGACTATATTGGTTATCATCCTGGAAATTCCTTTCACGGGATCCCTGATAACCTTTATCACCCTGGTAATTTCTTTTTTTTGATCTCTGATAATGAGCATCTTGGTTTTTATTTTCCCTTGCATTATGATAACGTCTTTCGTCGATGTACTGGTCTTCTATATACTGGTTGTAAAATTCATCTTCGCTATTTTGATATTCTCCCCTTAAATATCTCTCCTGTAGAGGTTTATAATCAGATTTTCCGGCATTTCCTGTGGAACCATCCTTAAATTCTTCAGTTTTATCATCATAACTATGTTCATGGTTTCTGGTTTTTTGTTGTGATCCACTGGTTGATATATGTAGTTTATCACCACAATATGGACAGTAGGTGTCCTTTCTTTTTATATAACCTCCACAATTTTGGCATTTCATTTCTAATCAAAAAACAGTTAAATTTTGAACCTTATAACTTTTATTGCGAACTTGTATGAAATTTAATAATCATTATTCAATTATTAACAAAAAAACCCTGTCGGAAGTATTTTGGTTAAAAAACCTTTTAACAGTTGATTTTAAACATTTTAAGAGATTAATGGTTGAAATGAATATTGAACTGGTATTTTAGATTATAAAACATAACAGCGACCGGAAATAGTGTGTTGTTCGATTTAAGATAAATATTTAGATGCTAAAGGGTTTTATATAATTCTTATTTATTTATTTAAAACCTGCTCAGGGATTTAAATGCGAAAATGACTATGGAAGAAGGAAAACTATTTAAACTCAATATGAAAACACATTAGTAGGGCTCTAAATAAAGAAAAGAGCTCTCGTGTTTCTTTTTTTTTATTTTAAACCAAAACCTTTATAAGTGAAAATCAAGTGATAGAAGGCATTGTCCAAGAAGGTCTTAAATTTAATTTTTGAAATTTTTGGACACGGAGGCGGTAAAATTAAGCGAAAATCAATCATGTTAGTGTTTATGCTATTATCCTTAACACTACCTCTTGGTGCAAACATAGGTTTTGCAACCACTAGTACAACAACAAATGTTTCAGACCAGTATTCTGGTCAAACCGACCAATTAAATGGTCAAAATATAGATGAAAATTCAAATGAGCAGACAAGCCAACAAAATAAAGATGCTGAAATAGCAGACAATAAACAGGTAACTGCATACAATAAAAATACAGTGAATGGATCTAACTCCAGTACAATCAATCATGCAGCCGCTGGAACAACCACAACCAGCACAGTTACCACTACACAGACAAAATTCACCAGCAGTCAGATAAATGACGCGGCTAGTCGGGTGAAAACATTCATAGACAATAACAATCGACTACCAAGCTATGTCACAATCTCTTCTGTACAGGTTAGCATGCCGCAGTTCCTGCAGCTTTTAACCAGCAACCTGATAAACATCAACAACGGACTGACAACATCAGTAACCCTGAAATCAGTGGCTTACCCATCCAATCCTACGGAAAATATTACCAGCGGGAAGATTTACAAGTCAGGATACCTATCCATGGCCAAGACAATTCTTTCTTCCATAGATAAAAACGGGTATGCTCCAAACTATATGAACACCTCACTGGGTAAAATCCGATACGAATCACTGATCTACTTGTACAGTAAAATACTAAGCTACCAGAAAACCAACAACCAATTACCAAGCTACCTAACAGTTTCAGCATGGTCCAGTGGAAGCTCTGAAGGCAGTGGCAGCACCGTACCATCATCACTTCAGAAATATCTGGTACCAACAACCAATGCACCTTCAACCAGTTCCACCATAGTCAATCTGGCAAAATCAATAACCAGTGGACTAACCTCAGACTATTCCAAGGCTGCTGCAATCTTTAACTGGGTGAGAGACCACTTGTCTTACTCGTTCTACTACGACTCCCAGAAAGGAGCTTCAGGAGCTCTCAGTTCAAGAACTGCTAATTGCTGTGATACATCACATTTGGTAGTAGCACTGGCTAGAGCGGCCGGTATACCTGCCAGATATCAGCATGGAACATGTACATTCTCCAGCGGTACTTATGGACATGTATGGGCTCAGTTATATGTAAATGGGAAATGGTATTATGCTGATGCCGTGAGCGATAGCAACACATTTGGTAACATCAAAAACTGGAACCTCAACACTTACAGTTTACACGGAACCTACGCATCATTACCATTTTAAATTCATTTACTTTTTTTTTATTTTTAAAAATAATAGTTTGAATTTTAATTAGTTTTCTTAATTTATTTAGGTTTTATATTCTTATCTAGTTCATATTAAGTTTTTAAATCCTAATTTCTGTGCATATCTTATTGCTTTTAGGTATTCCTCTTTATATAGATGTCTGGAGATATCATAATGGTTAACAGCACCATAAAGGGGCCTATACTGGGCCATAATATTTATAACTACATTAACACCCAAATTTTTTCTTATCCAATCCAGAACAGGGAATGTACAGCATTTCAGATGGTTGGGGAGAACCAGATGACGGATGATCATATCTCCAGCTTCAAAAGCCATTTTATGATTACGGGTGACTACATCCCAGTAATCAGGGATTTCTGAAAGCCTCAAAGCACATTCATTACTACCATACTTAAAATCAGTGAGATACAAATCAATTACCCCATCTAAAAGGCACATGGCCTCCTTAGACATGTAAAAATTGCTGTTCCACACTATAGGTATGTTCTCTTTAAGTAGACGAATGGTTTTCAGTATGTAAAGCAAATGAGGACAGGGATCTCCCCCAACAAAATTAACATTTAATGAACCTGATTCTCGTTTCTCATCAATTATATTTGCCAGAACATTTGGCTTTATAAAAATCCCCTCTCTGGGATTTCTGCTGATATCCATATTCTGACAGTAAACACAGTTAAAAGTGCAGCCAGTAAAAAATATGGTATGGCTGGGTACTAATACCCGTTCTTCACCCATATGAAGAAATTCCGAGGCTATTTTCGAATTTTGAACCCCACAATACCCTATTTCCTTATTTCGGTTTATTTCACATCTCCTCTCGCAGAAGATACATCTTGTGAACAACTCTTCTGCAATTTCGATTTTTAAATCCAGATATGAAAAGGAAGTCTCAACAGGTTTTTCTAATTCTCCTGTAGATTCATTTTTAGTTTTGCGACTAATCTTATCATGCTCTATCCACATGTTTTTCAATGTTTTTTGAGCTTTAGCAGGTGTATTTAAAGATTTATAAGAAAATGAATATTCAATGCCCTTTAATATTGCAAAATAATGATTGAGTGATTCAATTGGTTTTTGGATATTTGTTCTATTCAATTCAACCAACAATTCTTAATTTTGACACCACAATTTGGGGCAAAACAAAGGATCCTATCTGTCTGGTCTTAGTGGATGCTGCCCAGGATTCAGTGAATGCCTGATAAATATTGCCAGATAACATGGCTTTTCGGATAGGGTTTGAAATTTCCCCATCATCTATTTTAAAAGCATTCATAGCCTCCACTGAAAAATCACCAGAAATAGGGTTGGCTGTATGAGCACCCAGCAGATCCTTTACCATAACCCCATTTTCTATCTCTGAAATTTCCTTTTGTTCTTCAAAGTCCAGTATGAAGTTTGTGAATCCGACTGAGGGCATATCTGCATATGATGACCGGATTCCATTACCAGTGGTTTCTGTTTCTGCTTTTTTAGATGTGTATAGATCATGGACAAAATTCTTTAAAACTCCTTTATTCACTAGTGTTGTTTTCTGGGTAGGGATACCTTCACCATCGCTTCTGGAGCTGTTAAGTCCCTTTTTTAGGGTTCCATCATCGTATATGCTAAGATTAGGCGACAATACCTGTTTATCCATCTTATCCGCATAGAGGGATCTTCCTCTTTGCACATTATCGGCGTTGAATGCATTGGCCAGGGTGTATATAAGAGAGGCAGCTGCATCATAATCCATCAGAACATTTAAGTCTGCTGTTTCAATTGATTTACCGCCCCGGGAATTCTTTGCAACTTGACAGGCTTCACCCGATATCTGTTCTGGATCTAAATCCATAAATCTGGAAGTATCAGATTCATGTGCTGTGGAAACACCTTCACCATCAGGAATGTTAACAGAAATAAATGCAGAAAAATAGGTGGATAAATCCTGGCAATAAGCCCCATCTGAATTTAATATAAGAGTTTCGTAGCTGCCAGCATGGGTGCCTCCAGATGTGGGCTGGCATTTCTCATCAATAGAGTTCTGGATCATGGTTTTAGAAAATTCCACAGCATCTGATATTTCCATTTGTGGAATAAGTTTATCATATAAATCAGGGACGTTTGGATACTTGGAATAAGGTGCGAAATCAAAATTTGGGTCAGCCAGGTTACATTTGGCATTATACACCGCGTTTTTTATTGTTAGATCTATCTTAGAGAGATCTGTGGTATAAGCAAAGCCCATTTTCTGGTTTATTATAACCCGAACAGCCACCCCATAAGAAGAGGTTTCCTTGGCAAAGTCAACCATCTGGTTCTGTACATTTACCTCTAATTTCTCTTCTCTTTCCAGATATATTTCAGCTTTATCTGCATATTTTATTGCTTTATCTAATGTTTCCTGAGCAATATTTTCCATCATCATATTATAAATCCCACGCAAATCTTTTTTTAATCTATACTGATTAGATAAATTTGAAAACTGCTTCTTGAACGCCGTCTCCATATGGTCTACTGGTTACATAATCAGCTGCAGCCTTAAGTTCCTTGTCGGCATTGTTCACCGCGATTTTAAGGCCAGCTACCTCCAGGAACTCGATATCGTTCTCACTATCCCCTATGGCCATGATCTCTTCAATTTCTATGTTCATATAATCCGCCAGTTTGGTTAGTGAACTTCCTTTATTCACTGCAGGGTCTGTGATGTGGATGGCGAATCTAGTGTCGTATATTTCCACATTGAAATCCTTTAATGTATCTTTAACTTCTTCTTCTTTAATATTTCTTTCAATTGCGATTTCAGAAATTCTCTGATCAGAAAATTCAACTTTACGTACCGGATATTTGGTTTTTAAATATTGATATGCTTTCTCACATTCCTGGATGTTGCCCAGGACTTCTTTCTTTTTCTGGTATTCAATTACTCCGCCATTTTCTGATACCAGACCACCGGTTGTTCCCAACATAATGGCCAGCATCTTGGTGGCGCATAAGACATTTCCGGTAACTATGATTACGGGAACTCCATTTTCTTCTGCTTGATGAATGGCTTTTATAGAATTTACGCATAACTTTCTGCTTTTATCGGTGATGGTTCCATCCACATCAAGGGCAATGGCCTTAATCTTCCCCTTCAAAAAAACCCCCCCATTTATTTAATAAAAATTTTAAAAGATTGTTTATAGACTGCCGTAGCGGTAGGCTATGTTACAGGTCCCCTCTTTACTAACCATGCACGCCCCTATGGGGTTTACTGGGTTGCACTCTTTTCTAAATAATTTACATTCTTCTGGTCTAGCTACGCCTCGTAAGATAGGTCCGCATATACATCCAGTAACCATTTCTTTTGTTTCTAATTCAGGTATATCGAATTTTTCCCGGGTATTAAAACTGGAAAATTCATCACGGATTTCATACACCGAATCCGGAATGCTTGGAAAGCCTCTCCACTCTCGGCTTTTAATGTAAAAAACTTCATCCATTAATTCCTGGGCTTTAACATTACCTTCAGTACGGACTGCACGTTTGTATTCATTTTGGACCAGGGCTTTACCCTCTTTTAACTGTTTCAGAATCAGATATATGGCTATAAGCACGTCGAATGGGTTAAAGCCAGCCACCACTTGGGGTATCCCGTATTTTTCTGAAAATATTTCATATGGCCGGGTTCCTATAATGGTGGACACATGTCCTGGTTCAATTAAAGCTGTTAAGTTTACCTCACCAGACTCTATTAAAAATTTTAAGGCCGGGGGTATCAGCCGGTGACAGGAAAGCAAAGAAAAATTTTCAGGAGGTCCAGATACAATCTCTGATGCTGTGGTAGGGGCGGTGGTCTCAAAACCAGCTGCCATAAAAACCACCTCATTATCCAGTTTTTCAGCAATTTCAACAGCATTACCCACACCATAAACAATCCTTACATCTGCCCCCTCAGCCCGGGCATCTGCCAGACAGCCGTCGGTACCGGGAACCCTTAACATATCACCGAATGTGGTGATGGTAACCCCTTTTCTGGCCAAATACAAACATTCATCCACTTCACGTGAAGGTACACAGCAAACCGGGCATCCCGGTCCTGCCACCACTTCTACTTCTGGTGGTATTAGGGATCTTATTCCATGCTGCATTATGGTGTGTTCATGTGATCCACAGACGTGCATTATTTTAACGGGCTCTCGGATCTTTTCTATGCGTTCTACTATTTCTCTGGTCAGATTTTTCATTGTTAATACATCCTAATTTTTTATGGATAATTCACCGGGTAATTTTTGCCAATTTTGGAATATTATGTATACTTAATTAAATATGGTATTTGAAAAAAATAAATTGATTGGTAATTTTTTTCTGTTTAATAAAACATAAAGGATTTTCTTAGATAAACATATATTTATCTTATGAATCTCAATTATCATAAAAAAATTCTATTTCAAGTTTAGGGTCTATAATTATGAAAGTAGCGGTTGTTGGTCTGGGAGAGGAGGGTTTTTCTGCTCTGCAATCCCTTTTAAAACATGGTCATCAGGTTTACGGATCAGATCTGAATGTTAATTTGGATATTTCTATGGATGATTATAAAGATGTGTGTGAAATCGATCTGGGATTTCATAACTGGGATAAGATTAATGATGCAGATGCAGTGGTTTTCAGTCCCAGTTTATGGAAAAATAACATAGTTAATAGATTAAAAGATAAGAATAAAATCTTTTCTAATGTATTTAAACAGCACAGAAAACTTTTCACCATTGGAGTTACCGGAACTAATGGTAAAACCACCACTTCATTCATGATCCGTGATATCTTAGAAAATGCAGGATATAAAGTTCTAGTTGGTGGAAATGCAGGTGGAGGATTTAATGGCTATACCGAGTTAATGTTAGAAGCTCCCCTGAATAATTATGACTTTATAGTGGTGGAAGTATGTGATATGACCCTTGATTTTTCCTCTTACAATTTTAACTTTGATATGATGGTGGTCACCAATCTAGGATATGACCATATGAATGTTCATAATAATATGGCTCATTTTAAGGAGACTATGGCAAAATTCCTGGAAGATAAAAAAGCTGTGTTAAATAAAAACGATGAAATTTTAAGTACTTTAGGTGGTATACCTGAAGAAATTCATTATTACAATACTTATGATGGTGAACTACACTTAATAGGTAAATTTAACAGGGAAAACGCGGCTGCCGCCTGTAAAGTAGGGGAATTAGTTGGTGTACCTTTTAAAATTATTAAAGAAGCATTATCATCATTTGAAGCAGTGCATGGCAGAGTAACAGAGTTTAATCTGGAGGGTACCAGGGTGATTATTGGGAAAACAGATAATCCTTCAGCACTTATACCATTATTTAATGAGTATGAATTTGATATGGCCATACTGGGAACCCCCCGGGAAAATGAACAATGGAGATTTAATATTTTTAAAGAACTGGCTGATTTTAAACTTAGATCAGTAATTCTGTTTCCTGGTTTAGATGAAACCACAAACATAGCAGAAAAGGAATTACTGAAAAGTGGATTTGAGGGCACAGTGCAAATCATTAAAAGCACAGCAGAAGTGACGAAATATATATCATCCCATTACAGAGAATTTAATTCCATATTTATAGGTGGTAATGGTCAGGCTAAAATTTTAGAGATAAAGGATTATCTAGAATACAATTTCGATATTAATCCATAATAGAATTATTAAAAATCGGGTTCAATTGATATTCTTAAAAGTAATCACTTGCAAATAAATATAAATAACCAGTATAACAAAAATTAAATGATAATTATCTTAAATTGAATATTTAAATTAACTGAAAAAATTAATTTATAATGGAATTAAATTGAACTTACATGTTGATATAAAAAATTATAGTAGGCTGTTTTGGATATGATTGATTTAGTGAAATACAATATTAGATATTTAAATATAACTTTAGATCTTTTTTTAAGCAAAACTATGAATAAATGGAGTGTGTTATCCTGTCCAGTTTCTTAAAACATCCCCTGATAATTATAGTGGCTTTAC
>JAJRAE010000220.1 GCA_028682985.1 Methanobacterium sp. | reverse complement strand
TGCCTTAATTATTTTCTTAAATTCAGATTCACCCAAATCCCATCTGAGATTTAGATCCTTCTTTTGGATTCTTCCAGAACCTAATGGATTGGAAACAGTTATATCAACACTTAAAACAGGATCACCTTCAAGATCAAATACTTCAATCCTGCTGGGATTTCCCTTTATCTCAGATATAACAATTGAATTTCTATAACCCAACTCTCTTGATTTAATAAACACATCTCTCATACTCATCTTTCCCCTGTTAACATATTTGGAATTAAAGATTCTTTCCAGATTTCTGGCAAAGGATCTGGTTCGGGGTGATGGTTTTCTGGATGTTGTTATCAACATTTTTTAGGGTAGGATTAACCAAAAATTTTAATCCTTGTGGTAATTTATATTTTCTAGCTGGCTTTTAATGTCCTTTTAACTGGGGGTACTTCCTTAAAGAGAATTCTGTACCGACAGCTGGGGCATTTTGATTCGGTATATCCTTTAATATCTACCAGAGTACCACATTTAGCACATTTATACACTATTATGTTCCTCCTACAATCCTCTTTATGTTTCTGGCTGCTGTTTTACCCATTGGTGTTGATGGAACGTAAGCTCCTCCGGTAAATACGGTGTTACATTTACGGCATTTCCATATGCCAGTTGACACTCTTTTAACTGCCGGTCTATCACACTGAGGACAGGTGTGATATTTTTTCATGTTTTCTTCGATCTGTTTTACGGTTCTCTTTGCTTTCCTACCGTATCGGGCTCCGAATCTGCCGGTAACCCCTACTTTTTTGGTTCTTGCCATAATCTATCACCTTGAATTTTGTAAAGATTCTAAATTTTTAACATAAAATCTTAGTTTGGTCTGTTATTTTATTTAATGATTGTTCTGAGGCAGATGTTCCATGAGTTTCTTGGTTATCTCTGAAGTTCTTTGAACGGCCTTCAGTATTTCGTCCTTGTTTAAAGGCTTCATTCCACCTTTCTGCATGGCACAGATACTGCCATCTGCTCTCATACCTATGGAGATACGGGCCTCCATCACCTGTTCTTCTTCCAGTTGAGGATCCACAATTAACTCTCCATCTATTTTTGCAAAGGTGCACATTAACGCCTTTTCTTTTATAGGTAATGGTACCAATTTTTCATGGTCAACCACTACTTCATCATTCTCCAATTTGGCCTCGGGTATTTTGGTGTTCATAAGAGCTGCCATACTTCCCAGTACAGCTGCGTCCATGAGGTTTCCATCGTAGTCCAGAATATGAATATCCAGAAAGACCATCCATACCTTTTTACCCTCAACTATGCAGAGTTTCTCCAGATCCACTACACCTGCTTCTCTCATGCAGCGGTCGGTTACCCTTGACAGTTCCACAGAACGTTCATCTGGGGGTCCTGATTCAAAATCAGGGGCAGCCATTGGTATCAATTCTGAATTGGTCATAAGCACCCCTACGTTGGGTGTGTCTGAAAAAGGCTCACCTAATTGAGGTTTGGCTCCCACCATTATCTGGGTTTTTCCTATCTTAACCCGGGCGGATCCTTCTGCCTTATCTATTATCCCGGTTTCCAGGACTATATCCCGGTACTCATCAAAGGTCCGGCCGTCAGATCTTTCCCCACTTTTAACCAGGTTTGTTAAGCTTTCTTTTATTATTTCGGGGATAATTTTAACCATCTTAATCACCATACCTCTTTACAATTGCTTCTTTTTGTGCCTTGGATAGTTCCATACATCCATCTATGGATAGGTTCAATGCCTTTTCAAATTCCTCTGTAGTCAAATTTCCATCACTCTGTAGGAGGGTTATCTCTCCAGTACGGGGCATGATAGCAACCGGCACATCTGCCTCTCCATCTTTATCTTCTGCTTCTGACAGATCCAGTATTACCTCTCCATCAGTTTTTCCAGCGGCACAGGCCACTACTAAGTCGCGCATGGGCACTCCGGCATCTGCTAAAGCTACTGATGCAGCGGTTATACCAGCACATCTGGTTCCTCCTTCTGCTTCCAGTATTTCTATGAATACATCGATGGTTGATCTGGGGAATTTTTCTAAAAACACCGCAGGCATGATTGCTTCAGAGGTTATTTTGGATATCTCCACAGATCTGCGGTCTGGTCCTGGTCTTTTACGGTCATCCACAGAGAATGGTGCCATATTATATCTGCATCTGAGCACCGCCCTATCTGGCTGCATCAGTCTTCGAATATGCAATTCTCGGGGGCCATACACAGCCACCATAACCTTATTTCCTCCCAGTTCCAGATAGGCTGATCCATCAGCTCTTTCTAAAACTCCGGCCTCTATTTTGAATGGTCTTAATTCATCAAAAGCCCTTCCATCGGCTCTTTTACTGGGCTTTGATTTTGGTTTAAAATCTTTGTTAATTATAATGGTAATCACCTTACATTATTTATTTTAATTCATTTATTGAATTAAATCTTCTCCGTTTTCTTCCTCTTCTTCCTTTTCCTCAGCTACTTCTTTTTCTGCTTCTGATTCTTCGTCTGATTCTTTTTCAGTTTTTTCTTCAGGTTCTTTGTCTGATTCTTCTTCAGGTTTTTCTTCAGGTTTTTCTTTACCTAGTAATTCAAAAAGCATGTTCCGTACCCGGTCAGTTAATCCAGAGGTGTGGGCCTGTTCTTCAATCATGTTTATAACTTTTTCAGCCACTCTTTCCATAGCTGGGTCGCCTTTCACCCATACTACTCCATTCTGTCCAACTACCACTTCACATTTAGTTTCGTCCTTGATCATGTTGATCATGGACCCTTTTTTACCGATTAACCGGGGTACTTTAGTGGGTGTGATGTAAATCAGTATTCCGTTTCGGAATTTACCCAGACCTCTTCCTTTAAGGCCCAGTTTTACTTTTTTAACTTCGTCAACATCAACCACTCTTAAAAATAGAACATCTCCCACAGAGAATGTCTTATTCAGGTCTCTTTTTTCTTTACCAAAAACATCCGATGCAGGTAAAATTCCAGAATAAGGCGAATTTATATCCAGATTCCACATTGAAAATCTGATGTCTGTAATCTCTCCTATCACTACGTCTCCCCTTTTTGGTATGTACTTACTCTGCAGGGGGATTACGCTGATCTTTTTATCTCTTATGGCTACCAGACCCACCAGTGAGGAGCATATCTTATCATCTTCCTTGAAAGTTCCTCTTCCTGAATGGTATTCGTTGTCTGCCAGCACATCTCCTGGTATTACCATCTGTTTATCTTCTATAAATATCACTACAATGCCTCCTATTTAAAAAAATAAGATTGAAGTACTTATTATCAGTAATCGTTTGTTATTCCTCATTTAATGTTTTATGGGTTTTTATTATATTAGCTTGGTTTCAACCTGTCCATGGGTTATTTCATTCAGTTTCCTGTAGAAGTTTTCCTGCATACCGCCGGGTATTTCTACCACGGCGATCCATGAGCCGTCCTGCTGCCATTCTTCCTTTTTGGAGGTTCCGAATTCGGGGATTATATTGTAGACCTTACCAGTAAAGTCTCCTGGTACCTTTATGGCCACCTTCACTTTTTCAAATCGGATGGGTATTTTGGTCCTGATTGCTTTTAAAACAGCGGTAACCTGCTCATCAACACTTTTAAATGGATCTACGTGTATTTTTGATTCTTCCATGGCTATTTCTATTCTTCTTGATGGGTGGGGGAGCTTGGTCTGTGGATTTATTGCTTCTCTTGTTATGGTGGCCACGATCTTTTTTCGCTTCTCTTCCTGCATTTCTTTACGTTGTTGGGCTGTTAGCTGGACCTGTCCCTTCTTGATTATAAAAGCAGCAGCTTCTGATGGGTCTGTGGTATTGAAGGCTTTGAGCATAGCCTCCTCAGATGCCTTATCTCCTTTACGGGCATCCTTAAATATCTCCTCCACAACCAGTATTTCATCAAGCTCTATATCTTTACCCCTCTTAAAATCAGCAGCTAAATCTGGATCAACCAGTATCTCAAAATGCTCGCCGTAATATTCCAGGCGGGCAATAACCGCATCCTCAAGAGTTACCATTTTTCTTATTCCTCTTCTGTCTCCTTGGGCTTTCTAAGTAAAAGTTCTTCAACATGCTCTGATATTTCATCATCAGTTAGTTTCCTGAATTTTCCAGTTTTACTTTCAACAACAGCGATTTCCACACTTTCTACCGTGGTTTTTCCCTCTGTTGCCTCATATACAGCGTCCAAAGCCAGTTCCATGGCTTGTTCCAGGTTCATATCTTCCCTGTATTTTTTCTCAAATTCATCCATGGCTAGAGTTCTTCCAGAGCCTATAGCTGTTGCTTTATACTCTATTAAAGCCCCACTGGGGTCTGTTTCAAATAATCTGCACCCTGTATCATTAACTCCGCCTATTATTAGGGCTGAACCGAAAGGTCTTACTCCTCCGTGCTGGGTGTACATTTGTTTCAGATCACATATCTTCTTGGCCAGGGCTTCTACCCGTACTGGTTCACTATAGGTTATTCTATTTATCTGAGATTCCATTCTGGCCTTTTCAATAAGATTTCTAGCATCAGCCACCAGACCTGAGGTGGCTGCACCGATATGCTCATCGATTTTAAATATTTTTTCAATAGATTTGGGTTCTACCAGTTTGCTGGTTGGTCTTTTATCTACCACCAGTACTACTCCTTCGGTTGATTTAACTCCCAATGATGTTGTACCTCGCTTTACGGCTTCTCTTGCATATTCCACCTGGAAAAGCCTTCCATCGGGGCTAAATATGGATATACCCTTGTCATATCCTGCTGCTGGAAACGGTTGCATATTTATACCTCTCTCAAATTTTTTTGCATAATTGTATGAATAACAAAATTATTTTTTTTAATATTAAATGTACAGATTAAATATCGAATATACTAATTGTTATGTTGATAATTCCATAAGGTTTTGTAGGTAGCATTAGGGAATAATAAAATAACAATAATTCTATATAATAATTCGAGTATAAAAAAGATTCGAAAAAGAACCTATTTTTTAATTAAAACAACCATTTTAACCCGGTTTTATGAATTTGGATTTAGCAGATTTTATGGTTCCTGATATTCCTAAAGTATGGAAAACCACCCTCTTACCTTTATATCGGTTTATCAAGGGAAAAATGGATCTAACTGTACTTACTTCTTCTCTGCTGCATCTGAGGATTCCTTTAACAATGTTTTGCTCTCTAAATTTACATGGCCAGATCTTAACCACCCACAGATCAAAGCTGCTAACTCCGCAGGATCCGTAAAGACCTCCGGCCGCTCCCCAGATTAAGGAGATCACTTCCTCACGATTAATCGGCTTTTCAGAGAGTACTTCAAAAGCCAGATATCTCTTCTTGTTACGCAGATGGGGCGGTAAAATTTTTAGTTTCAAATCAATCACAGAACAATCTTAATTATAATAATTTTACTAGTTTACCAGTTTAACTCCATCCACCACTACTTTATTTCGGGTGTTGTTTCTTTCAATTATGTTCCTGGGAGATTCAGATAAGGCGCTTACAGCCTCTTCCTGGTTCATACCAAAACATCTGGACAATGCAATGAGATCTAAAGGGGAGTGCAGGTCGTATATGGACTGGGCGTTGCTGGTTATAATCAGGTGGAAATTGAATTTTCTTTTAAGTTTAACAAGCTCCCGGTAATGGGCCAGGACTTTGTACTGCAGGTGAGAACTGGTTCTGCTTAAATGTTTTATATTTAATTCTACAGCCACTTCATTTTGGGATGCTTTCCGCGCCATCACATGGTTTATGCCGGAATCTTTACGATTGTAATAAGGCATTGAAAGAATATCAACCTGGGGATCTTCACAGGCAGCCCGGTTAATCTTCTGGTCACCGCCCTGCACCATTATCACTTGGGCTTCTCCCCTGAATCTTTTTACTTTTTGCCTCATATCCTCCGGATTTCTGGCCCTAATAAGAATGGATTTATAAATCTGGATAGGATGTCTATCCCAATTTTCCCATTCATTATCTTCCCCTTGATTTCCTCCTATTATGGCCAGACCAGAATATCCCAATCTTTCTGCTTCTTCTACCAGGTTAATATTGTTGATGTGGAAATCATAGTACAAAGTGGTTACCCCCAGATCTCTCTGGCTAGTTTAAGGGCAGGCTCTTTCTTGGCTGGATAGGCTGCCAGTTTTATCTTAAGGTGAATGGAATCACCATGTTCAACTATTTCTAGTTCTCCCTGATAGGCTTTTTGTTTATCAAAGCGAAGAAATAGATTGCCTTTATCATCCATCTTCCTATCCAGGTCAGGCAGGATCTGATCTGATAAATTCTGAGATCTAGCAATAAAATCTTTAATATCTTTATTTTTTTCGATTTTATCGGTTAAAATAAGTACCAGGTTTTTATAGTAACCCTCAGTCTCTTCTCTTTGAGGTGAGGATTTGGGAAAAAGTGTTTTTATGGCTGTTTTCACTTTTTCCTCATTTTCTGTTCCATAAACAAAAGTTCTGTAAGAGATGTTATGGATCATTATTTATCTTACCTTTTCAGCTCCTTTACCCCTGTTTCGAAGACCTCTGGTTTTCTGGCCTTCACTGGTGAGGCCCCGGAATACCCGGTTGGTGTGTTGTTTTTCCAGAATCCAGTTTATGTTAGAATCATTCTTAATTGCTGGATGGTTTGGGTCAACCAGGATTACTTCGTAGAATTTGAATTTTCCATCTTCCCATACCCAGTAGGAGTTCAAAACCTCTAAGTTAGGATATTTACGGGCCACTCTTTCCTCTGCTATTCTTTTTATGGACTTTTTAGGAGTGATCTTGGTTACACCCATCCTTTTAGGCCGTCTACCTGCTTTGAATCTGGATTTTCTCCTTCCACCTCTGCGGACCCGGGTTCTAACGACTACATATCCCTTTTTAGCTTTATAGCCCAGGGACCTGGCCCGGTCCAGACGAGTGGGTCGATCGATTCTCTGTATTACGCTTTCTTTTCTCCACTGGGGAGCTCTCTTCTGCATTAACTCCTTAATATAGGATTCGTCAGTATTTTTCCATGCTTCTCTAATATATTTATACACTAAAAACACCTCTTTTTGTTCAGCTTAACGCCACATCCAGGGGATCGTATCCCCAAAAAAAAGTAGGTTATAACTTAATTATTTACAGTAACCAAATGTTGGCCATAGATACTTAAAAAGGTTTGCCCCGATTTTTTCGGGAAAATTATTTTTAGAGATAATAGTAAGCTCTATTCAATTTCTTAAAAGCCTCTAAACGTTTTTCTTCAGCTATTTTCATGTTTTCTTTTTTATCTAAACTTAATACATCATCAAATAGTTTCCTGGCCTTCTTATTATTTTCAATGGCAATCTCGCTATTTTTGGGGCTATTTTTTAATTCTAATTCCAGTAATAGAGTTAATGCATATCCCTCTACTGATTGGGGTATAAGTTTAACTCTATGCCATTCCTTATAAGATACTGCATCTATAAATTCAGAATTGGTTCCGGCTTCTGTTATGTTGTCTTCCAGTTTTTTCAGCCATTTAATTCCATCAGAAATTTTATCATCCAGATACTGTGATTCATTTTCTGCTATTTCAGCATTTTTAATCCGGGCTGCAGCTAACATTAATCGGGTCAGTATTTTTTTGGTGCTGGCCAGATAATAGTCTTTCTTCTTATTCAGGATTTCTCCGTTATCATCCTTATCTAACTGATCTTCTATGATTTTATAATCCTGTTGTTTCCAGATATGATAGGTCATGCCACCAGCATTTTGGGAATTCATAAAAATCACTTTAAAAAAATAATATTTTAAATAAAAATTTAAATTTTTTTTTAGATTATTAACTATTCTATTATACTGTACAGGATATTAACAGCTTTCATAAATGCTGGTTTTCCTGCGATAAGCATAACCACCCTCAGGACATCCATTATCTCATCTTTGGTTACACCGAATTCCTGCATGTTGCTCAACATCTGTTTTTTGATGGCCCGATCATCTGACTTGGCAGCTGTTATTCCAAGGGCTATAAGTTTCTGGGTTTTATAGTCCAGCATCTTTCCGGTGTAGGCCACTTCATTGGTATCAACACTTATCTGGTAAAGATCAGGATAGTCTTCCTTAATATGCTTCATTCCTTTACTGTAGAAAACCTCTTCTTTCATGGGAAATCATCTCCTATAATCCTCTAATTAATAATGTGTTCTTTCTGGTTTATTAAATTATCTTAAACATCCTTAAAAGATATAAAAAAAATTATGGGCTTTTTTGGAATTAAACAGACCCCACATCAGGTCTCCCCTCTCTCATACCCTTACCTGATTCCCTACTGTACTTCTCTGGTTTTGTAATCATTTTTACAATATTCTGAGCATGTTCCGTGGCCCTATTTATGGCTAGCTCCTTTAGATCCTTGCCATCCTCTCCCTCATCCTCATGTACAAAAACTTCTATGATATGGGTGTTGGTCATAAGCTGGGCGTAAATTAATCCCATTGATGCCTCATGGGCGCAGGTTTTATCGATCTTCTCAGGTCCGGGCATTCCCAATGCCATAACCATATCACAACCTTCTTCCTCTATTAGCTTCTTTGAAGCAACTGGTAAATCCTTTATTCCGGGAACAGTTCGTCTGATGAATTTTATATTAGCCAGGTGCATTTTAATCTCTTCTATAGCATATTTTGCCATGTCCACCCTGGCAAATGTAGTGTCACAAATACCTATTTTCATTTATACACAACCTCAAAGATTAGATTCAAATAAGAATCATTTTAATTTATTAAGTTTATTGATTTTTTTACTGTTAATAGTAACTGATATTAATTTAGCGAATTATTTGTTTATTTAATAATTTAATCATTGAAAGCTTATGAGATAAACTTTTTATTTTGATAAAACCATCTATTAATAATGAATATTAGGGGGGATATGTTGAAATGAAGAAATATATTTTTTTAATAATAATGATAATTGGAGTCATAGCTATTTCTGGATGTATTGGTACTCAGAATGCAGGATCTGGAAATGTGGTGAATACTACCAAGAATGTAAGCGGTTTTAACCAGGTAATTCTCAGTGGAACCGGTACACTGATAATAACCCAGGGTAACAATGAAAGCCTGGTTATTGAAGCAGAGGATAATGTAGGATCAAATATCACCCCGATTGTAAACAATAATGAGCTAATATTGAACCAAAATAATACACCCATACCAACCAAACCAGTGAAATATCACCTAACTGTTAAAGATTTAAACAAGATACAGATAGATGGAGCAGGACAGATCCAATCAGATAACCTAAACACTAATAATTTAACCATAAATATCAACGGCGCCAGCCAGGGTGCAATGAACAATTTAAACGTGGTACTCTTAACCGTGAACATCAATGGTGCTGGAAAGTTAAACATGGCCGGAACAACAGCCAACCAAACTATAAAGATTTCCGGCGCAGGTAATTACAGTGCTGGGAATTTAACCAGTAAAAACGCCGTTATAAATATTGATGGCGGAGGAAACGTGGTGGTACGAGTATCTGATCTCCTCAATGTGATAATAAATGGTGCAGGAGACATCTCCTATATAGGCAACCCCCAGATAAATCGGCAGATAACTGGCGGAGGAAACATTAAACAGATAACTGGATAAAAAATTCGGCATTCTGAGATAAATTAACCAAATAGATGATGGGGGATAATAAAAATATTCCTCATCTTTTTTATTTCCTGAATTAATAAGTCAAAAAAGGAGAAAAAAAATTAAATATTTATTTTAAAATTAATTTACAATCCAAAGGATTTCATCAATAGTTCGCTGTTAACATAACCTGCTTTGAAGATTTCTCCAGTCCGTAAATCGTTTATCACAACTTCTGCTGGGGCGAACATTCCCTTATCTATCTTGTAGAAGTCAAACTCAGCTTCCTTGAACACGTCGAAAAAGGGCTTACCATATCCATCTGAGGCTGATGACGGTAATTGTTCAGCTAATGATTTTATATCATCTCCTTCCTCTGATTCAACATAGTAGTAGGTTCTTCCACCAAATAAAACTGCGTCATTAGTTTTTCCCATAGCCTTAAGTCCATC